>JAFIHR010000193.1 GCA_017849325.1 Xanthobacter autotrophicus
CCCCGGTCGCCACGCCGAACACCCCCACCAGGGTCTGGCGCACCCGGTAGCGCACATGGGTGAGGGCGATGAACAGGGTGAGGTTCACGGCTTGCCCTCCCGCGATGCCCCCTCCTTCGGCGCATCGGCCGCGGCGCCGCCAGTGCCGGCCCCGGGCGCCGCGGCATCGCCGCCCGGCGCCTCGGCCTTCGGCCGCATCACCCGCACCCGCTCGCCGTCGTAGAAGTCCAGCGCCGCCGGGCTTGCCACCACCGCGCCTTCGTCGAGGCCCGTGACGACCTCCACCATGCGGGTGCCGCGGATGCCGGTCTCGACCTGCACCTTGGCGAGCCGCCGCCCCACGATGCGGAAGGCCGCCCCATCCACCAGCGCCTCGGCGGGGATCAGCAGCACGCCGGCTTTCTCCTCCACCACGATATTGGCTTCCACGCTCATGCCGATGACGAGGGGGGTGCCCTCGGGCAGCGCCAGGTAGACGCGGAAGGTCTTGTTGACGGGGTCGCCCTTGGGGGTGATGTCGGCCACCGTGGCGGGCAGGATCTTCTCCTTGAAGGCCTCCGATCGCAGCAGCACCTTCTGGCCCACCTTCACCCGGGGGATGTCCTCCTCGTTCACGTCGGCGACGATGCGCAGGGGCTTCGGCTCGCCCACCCAGAACAGCACGGCATTCTCGGTGGTGGCGGCGATCTCGCCCACCTCGCCGTCCTTGCGCAGCACCACGCCATCCATGGGCGCGCGCAGGATCAGGTCCTCGATGCGGCGCTTCTGGGCGGCGATGCGCGCGTCATATTCCTGCATCTGGGTGAGCACCTGCTCATAGGCGGTCTGGGTGCCCACCTTGCGCTCCAGCAGGAGCTTCGCCCGCGCCACGTCGCCGACGAGGCGCTCGCGGCGCGCCTCCATCTCGTCGAGCTGGGCCTTCTCCTTGGTGGGATCGAGCCGGGCGAGGACGTCGCCGCGCTTCACCCGTTTGCCTTCGCAATCGCAGATCTCGACGATGCGCTCGCGCTGCAGGGTGGAGACCTTCGACCAGTAGCGCGGCTCCACCACGCCGGTGGCGTAGACGATCTCCGCCGCCGTGCCGCGCCGGATCGCCACCGCCTCCACCTCCGGCAGGGAGCTGAAACGCCAGTAGCCCGCCGCGCCGAGCACCGCGGCGAGGAGAAGGGCAATCTGAAATCCACGGCGGAACGTCATTCCGGTCCTGATCGTCTGTGCCGCGCGGCCGGCCGTCCCGCCGTGCAGCCTGGAGGGAATGGCCGAAACCGCGCCGCGTGTCGTTGCGGAACCGCAAGGGCCGGCAGCCGCCCCGATGGCCCGTCGGACAGGCCCGAGCGCGCGCCGGTCCACTGAAAGCGCGCGCCAGCAGGATCGCGCCCTAAGCAATTGTGAAACCAATCTCTTGCTAATCTGGAAGCGTCGGCGGATCACGTTTCAGTTTGTAACGAATGGCGACGGCGCCGGCCGTCGCGCCGCGCGTCGGGAGCTGGGGCCATGGCCATGAGCGATGAGGACAGGGCGCGGCGCACCCGCGGCGCGCTGCTTTCCGCCGCCGCGCCCGACGTGGCGGAGGCGGCCGAGGCCTGGCTCGCCCGGCTCGCCCATGAGCGGCGGCTTTCCGCCAAGACGCAGGAAGCCTATGCCCGCGACCTCGCCTTGGTGCTGCTGCGCCTGACCGCCCACCTGGGCGCCCGCCCCACCCTGGCGGATTTTGCCCACCTCACGCCCGCGGACGTGCGCGCCGTGCTGGCCTCGCGGCGTGCCGACGGGGTGGCGCCGCGCACCCTGGTGCGGCTGCTGGCGGCGGCGCGCTCCTTCGGGCGGCATCTGGAGCGCGAGGGCCAGGGCAAGGTTGGCGCGCTCGCCGCCGTGCGTGCGCCCAAGGTGCCGAAATCTCTTCCCAAGCCGGTTTCGCCGGAGGCCGCCCGGGCGCTGGCCGATCCCGCCACCCGCGCGGGGGAGGAGCGCGCGCCCTGGGTCCTCGCCCGCGATGCCGCGGTGATCGCGCTGCTCTATGGCGCGGGGCTGCGCATCTCCGAGGCGCTCGGCCTGACGCCGGCGCAGGTCCCGCCGGGCGTCGATGCCATCACCGTCACCGGCAAGGGCAACAAGACGCGCATGGTGCCGCTGATCCCGCAGGTCACCGCCGCCATCGCCGATTATGCCGCGCTCTGCCCCTATGCGCTGGCGAAGGACCGCCCGCTGTTCCGCGGCGCCAAGGGGGGAGCGCTGTCGCCGCGCATCGTCCAGCTTGCGGTGGAGCGCATGCGCGGCGCCCTCGGCCTGCCCCAGTCGGCGACGCCCCATGCGCTGCGGCACTCCTTCGCCACCCACCTCCTGGCGCGGGGCGGCGACCTCCGGGCGATCCAGGAGCTGCTGGGCCATGCCTCGCTCTCCACCACGCAGATCTATACGGCGGTGGATACCACCGCCCTGATGGCGGCCTATCGGGCGGCGCACCCGCGCGCGTGAGGGTCCGTCGCCGCGGTCCGCGACCCCTGCAGAGGAAATGCCATGCTCCCCGTGCGCCCGGTGTTCGACCACCTGTCCGTGACCACCGCCGATCTTGCCCGGGCGGTGCGCTTCTACGATGCCGTGCTGGCGCCGCTCGGCCTCGTGCGGGTGGCCGATTATGACGAGCCCGAGGGGGCCTCCGCCTGCTGGGGACCGCCGGGCAGCCTCCCCTCGCCCGAGGGAGCGGTGGGCGCGGCGCCGTTCTGGGTGCAGTGGCGCGCGGATCCCTTCAGCGCGCCGGCGGGCACCCATCTGTGCTTCTGCGCCCCGGATCGCGCGGCGGTGGCGGCCTTCCATGCCGCGGGCCTCGCCCATGGCGGCACCGACTATGGCGCGCCCGGA
>JAFIHR010000194.1 GCA_017849325.1 Xanthobacter autotrophicus
CAGCGCGGGCGCGCCATCCGCCGGCGCTGCTTCCTCGCCGACGGCGCGCGCATGGTGCTGCCGGCCTTCGGCGCCTTCACCGGCGGGCTCGATGTCCGCCATCGCGCCTTCGCCGAGCTGTTCGATACCCGCGATGCCGGGAATGCCCAGGCCGGGCCGCTCGTCGCCCACGTGCTCGGCGCCGGGCGGATCTACCGCATCCCCGCCGCCAGCCTCGGGGCGTAACGCGCCCGGCCGGTCCCGCCGGCGCGCTCCCGGCCGATCAGACGATCCGGCCGGGGAAGAAGTTCAGCACGTTGGCCGTATTGAGGGCGAAGACGTCGGGCTCCGCCGCCTCCGCGCCGTCCACCACCATCTCCGGCCCGCTGGCCGCCCGGCGGGCGCTCACGCTTCCCGGCTGCTCCTGGGCGAAGATGAAGTCGCGGATCCGCGGCGCGATCTCGGCACGGAAGCGCGAGCCGTTGAACACGCCGTAATGGCCCACTCCCGGCTGCTCCCAATGCACCCGCTTGTCGTCGGGAATATGCGGGCAGATCTTGTGCGCCGCCTTGGTCTGGCCGATGCCGGAGATGTCGTCCTTCTCGCCCTCGACCGTCATCAGCGCCACGCGGCGGATGGCCTCGGGCTTCACCACCTGGGCGTGGTGCATGATCTCGCCCCGCGGCAGCGAATGGGTGATGAAGACGTTCTCGACGGTCTCGAGATAGAAATCGGCGGTCAGGTCCATGACCGCGAGATATTCGTCATAGAACTCGCGGTGCTTCTCCGCGGAATCGCCGTCGCCTTCCACCAGATGGCGGAACAGGTCCCAATGGGCCTGCAGGTGGCGGTCCAGATTCATGCTCATGAAGCCGTTGAGCTGCAGGAAGCCGGGATAGACCTCGCGCAGCGCGCCCGGATGGGGCCACGGCACGGAGGTGATGACGTTGCGGCGGAACCAGTCGATGCCGCGGTCCTTGGCCAGGGCGTTCACCGCGGTGGGCGCCTCGCGGGTGTCGATGGGCCCGCCCATCAGCACCATGGACTTGGGGACGTAGGGGTCATCCTCCGCCTCCATGCGGGCCACCGCCATCATCACCGGCACCGCCGGCTGGCACACCGCCATCACGTGGCAGTCGCCGCCCATGCGGTGGAACATGGAGATGAGGTAGTCCACATAATCGGAGAGGCCGAACTGACCTTCCGTGAGCGGCACCAGCTTGGCGTCGATCCAGTCGGTGATATAGACCTCGAAATAGGGCAGCATCGCTTCCACGGTGCCGCGCAGCAGGGTGGCATGGTGTCCCGACACCGGCGCCACGAGCAGCAGGCTGGGCTGCGGCTCCCGCGGCGGATGCTCGAAGGCCCGCTCGAAATGCAGCAGGTTGCAGAACGGGCGCCGCCAGACCGTATTGACATGCACCTGCACCGGCTCGCCGTTCACCTCGATCTGGTCGATCCCCCAGTCGGGCTTGCCGTAGCGGCGGGTGGTGCGCTCGAACAATTCGCAGGCCGCCGCCATCGACTTGCCCAGCGTGGTATGCGAAACGGGATTGATGGGATTCTTGAGGAGCATCCGGCTCGCGTCCGCCACGGCCCGCGAGGGATTGAGCGCCGCATGGCTCATCTCGTACATCCAATAGAGCGGCGTCGAACCGGAAAGCGAGAGATCGTTTTGCTGCAACTGCGCGAAGGCGCGGCCGAAATCACCGATGGCCATAGGCGTTTCCTCTCGTTTCGGGCATCCCTCACAGGTCGCTTGGTGGTGCGAACCGTTTTAATCTTGCACCGCAAGACTGTCCCCATACCAAGTAGCGGTCAATGTCGACTAAAGACCCGGACTCAACTTGGCCGGCGACCTGTGCTCTGGCGCACACACCGCGTCGATCCCTTCAAAATTTCTTCTCTCTAGGAATATAGAGGTATTCGGAAATGGCATCCGGCCTCGTTTCATCCCACCAGGGCCGCTCCTTCGGGCTTCGGCTCGACACGCTGATCCGCCTGCGCTGGCTCGCGGTGGCCGGCCAGGTGGCGGCGCTGGTGGTGGTGAAATTCATCCTCGGCTTCCCCGTGCCGCTCGGCGTGAGCCTCGCCGTCGTCTGCCTGTCCGGCGTCCTCAACATCCTGCTGCGGCTGAAATATCCGGCGGCGCAGCGGCTCGGCGACGAGGCGGCCGGGCCGATCCTGGCCTATGACGTGCTCCAGCTCACCGCCCTGCTCTACCTGACGGGCGGGCTCAAGAACCCCTTCGTGCTGCTGTATCTCGCGCCGGTGATGATCTCCGCCACCGCGCTGGCCTGGAGCACCACCGTGCTGCTGGGCGTGGTCGCGGCGGCGTGCGCCGGCGTGGTCGGGCTCTGGGCCCAGCCCCTGCCGTGGGTGGGCGAGCCGGCGCCGCTGCTGCCGGATCTTTATCTCGCCGGCATCTGGGTGGCGCTGGTGGTGGCCATCGGCTTCATCGGCATGCATTCCTGGCGGGTGGCGGAGGAGGCCCGCGAGCTCGGCGACGCTTTGGCCGCCACCGAGCTGGTGCTGGCCCGCGAGCAGCATCTCTCCGCCATCGACGGCCTCGCCGCCGCCGCCGCCCACGAGCTGGGCACGCCGCTCTCCACCATCGCTCTGGTGGTGAAGGAGATGCAGCGGCAGGTGAAGCCCGGCGACGCCTTCGAGGAGGATATCGGCCTCTTGCGCGACCAGGTGCGCCGCTGCCGCGACATCCTGCAGACCCTCACCTCGCTGCGCTCCGGGGATGCCCCGTTCGACCGCATGCCGCTGCGCCTGCTGCTGGAGGAGGTGGTGGAGCCGCACCGCGATTTCGGCATCACCATCGCCATCCATGTGGCCGACAGCCCGCACGAGCCGGTGATCGCCCGCAACGCCGGCCTGCTCTACGGGCTCGGCAACCTGGTGGAGAATGCGGTGGACTTCGCCCGCTCGCAGGTGGACATCGCCGCCCAATGGACGCCCTCGGGGCTCTCCATTACGCTACGTGATGACGGCCCGGGCTTCGCGCCGGAGGTGATCGCCCGCATCGGCCAGCCCTATGTCACCTCCCGCGCCCGCGACCGCATGGCGCCGGACGAGGAGAGCGGGCTCGGCCTCGGCTTCTTCATCGCCAAGACGCTGTTGGAGCGGACCGGGGCGAGCCTGTCGTTCGAAAACCGGCCGGTGCCGGAGACCGGCGCATTGATCAAGATCACCTGGCCGCGCAACGCCGTGGCCATGGACGTGGATAGCGACGCGACAAATGGACGCAATTCAGCTTATTCTACGCCGAAAGAAGCGTAAAACCCCCGCCTGAGTTGGCGTATGCGTCCAGCTTTCGGGTTCGTGCGCGTATTGAGGAAGAGACCATGAACGAGACGACGCCTGTCGAGTTGGGAGACGACCGCTCCGTCCTGATCGTGGACGACGACCGCTCCTTTCTCCAGCGCCTCGCCCGCGCCATGGAGGCCCGCGGCTTCGTGGTGACCACTGCGGAGACCGTGGCGGACGGCCTCGCCAAGGTGGAAGGGGGCGCCCCGGCCTTCGCGGTGGTGGACATGCGGCTCGGCGACGGCTCCGGCCTCGACGTGATCTCCGCCTTGAAGAAGAACCGGCCCGGCGCCCGCGCCATCGTGCTCACCGGCTACGGCAACATCGCCACGGCGGTCACCGCGGTGAAGCTCGGCGCGGTGGATTATCTCGCCAAGCCCGCCGATGCCGACGACGTGGTGGCGGCGCTGATCGCCTCGGGCGACCACAAGCCGAGCCCGCCGGAGAATCCCATGTCCGCCGACCGGGTGCGCTGGGAGCATATCCAGCGGGTCTATGAATTGTGCGGCCGCAACGTCTCGGAGACGGCGCGGCGGCTGTCCATGCATCGCCGCACCCTGCAGCGCATCCTCGCCAAGCGCGCCCCGCGCTGAGCCGCGCGCCGGCTCCGCTCACAGGGCGTAGCGCTGAAGGTCAGGATCGTAGAGGGCGGCAAGGCGCGTCGCCGCGCTGCGGGCGAAGCGCAGGGTCAGCGCCTTGCGGGTGGCGGCCGGCAGCGGATGGGCGGGCGCGGCACGCAGCAGCTCCGCCCCGAAGGCGTCGGCCACCAGCAGCCCCGCATCCTCGGGCAGGATCTCGTGCGGGAAATCCACCGGCACGGCGAACAGCAGGCGGTCGCAGAAGGCCCGGTATTCCGGCCATTTCCCGTCGGAGCGGAAATCCGCCACCGACGACTTGATCTCGATGATGGAAATCTCGCCTTTGCCATCGAGGGCGAGGATATCGGCGCGCCGCCCGCTCACCAGCGTGAATTCCGTCACGCCCACGAGGCCGAGCGCGGAGAGGTGACGCAGCACCCCGCGCTGCACCGCCCGCGCGGTGACGGACTGGCGGCCGTCTTCCTTCGGCTCGGGCACGATCGGCTTCATCGCAGGCTCATCCGTGGTTCTGCGCCATGGCGCGGCCGCCCGCGGCCTCGCCCACCGCCGCGCGCCAGCGGATGATGGAGGCGTTGAGCTCGCCGCCGAAGATGAAGATCACGGCGGTGAGATAGAGGAACACCAGCGCGATCATCACCGACGCCAGCCCGGCATAGGTGGTGACGTAATTGCCCGGAAACTCCGACAGATAGAAGCCGAAGGCGCTGCCGCCCACGAGCCACAGGAGGGCGGTGACCAGGATGCCCGGCGTCACCGCCGCGAGCGAGCGCCGGCCCGCCGGCAGCCAGATGTGCGCCACCACCAGCGCCACCATCAGGATCAGCGAGGTGACGCCGAAGCGGGCCAGCGTCACCGCCTGGCCGAGCGGCTTCAGGCCGGGAAAATGCTCCCGCAGCAGCTGCCAGATCAGCGGCCCCAGCACCACCAGGAACGACAAGGCGAGCATGGCGAAGGAGGCGAGCAGCACGTAGCCGATGGATTCCAGCCGCAGCCAGTACCAGGCCCGCTGCTCCTTCGCCCCATAGGCGCGGTTGAGGCCGATGCGCAGGGCCTCCACCCCGTTGGAGGCGAAATAGATGGCGAGCAGCACCGAATAGGTCAGCACGTCGGTGCGCACGTTGTTCACCACGTTCTGGATCTCGCGGGCGATGGGCGCCGCCACCTGGGGCGGCCAGCTCTGCAGCAGAAGGTCGATGCTCTCCCCCGCCAGCGGCCGCAGATCGAGGAAAGCGGCGAGCGTGGTGAGGAAGATGAGGAAGGGAAACAGGGACATCAGCATCGACAGCGCGATGTGGCTGGCGATGGCCCAGCCGTCGTCGGCGGAGAAGTTCCAGACGGCATCCATCAGGATGCGGTAGATGCGGCCGAGCATGAGCGCTCCCGGTTTGGTACTCCCGGTCGGGCATTCCCGGTTTCCATGCCGGTGACATCGGGCTTTCCGCCGGCCTTGGCAAGGGGCACCAGGGCAGCGAGCCGCGCCCGGCGCGGCGGCCCCGAGATCCACCTTCCGGCGGCCCGCGGCCATGCTAGAAGATGGACCCGCCTCCCCCGGCCCGCGCCGCGTCCGTCGAGATCCAGGCCATGTCCCGGCTGTCCACCCTGAAGCCCTCGTCCTTCCAACCGGCCCAGATGAAGCTCGGCATCCGGGCGACGGTGGCGGCCCTGGTCGCCTACGCCCTCGCCTACGGGCTCGACCTGCCCAACGGCTATTGGGCAGTGCTCTCCGCCATCCTGGTGGTGCAATCCTCCATCGGCGCGAGCCTGTCGGCGGCCATGGACCGGGTGCTCGGCACCGTGGCGGGCGGCATCGTCGGGGTGGCGGCGGCGGTGCTCGCCGGCAGCTCCGTGCCGCTCGGCTTCGCCCTTCTGACGGTGTCGGTGTTCCTCACCAGCACGCTCGCGGCGCGCTATCCCAGCTACAAGCTCGCGCCCATCACCGTGGTGGTGGTGATGCTCGCCAACCCCACCCATGTGGAGCCCTGGATCTCCGGCATCCACCGGGTGCTGGAGATCGGCCTCGGCGGCATCGTCGGGGTGGCGGCGGCGCTGTTCATCC
>JAFIHR010000021.1 GCA_017849325.1 Xanthobacter autotrophicus
GTGCGCCTGCTCGGCCTGTCCGACGAGGATCTGGCCGCCGAACTGGAGCGGCGCGCCTACTCGGTGCTGGGCGCCTTCACCATGGACGGCGGGCGCGGTGCCTTCCCGCTCGCCGCCGAGGCCGCCGACCATCTGGTGGCGCCGCGCGTGGCGCTGGTGGGCGAGGCGGCGCACATCATGCCGCCCATCGGCGCGCAGGGGCTCAACCTCGGCCTGCGCGACGTGGCGCGCCTGGTGGATCTGGTGGACGACGCCTTCCGGCGCGGCCACGACGTGGGGGCGAGCGAACTGCTCGCCCGCTACGAGAAGGACCGCCGCCGCGACATCGACGGGCGCATGCGCGCGGTGGACCTGCTCAACCGCTCGCTCCTGTCCGATCTCGTGCCGATCCAGGGCCTGCGCAGCCTCGGCCTCTACGCCCTCGAAAAGGTGGGGCCGCTGCGCCGCGCCCTGATGCGCCTCGGCGTGGGCGAGCGGGCGGCGTGAGCCGTCGCCCCCGGTAAGGTGTTACGCTGCATCGCCGGTCCCGCCTTCGGTCCATTGCCCAAGGCGGAGGGTTATGGTGCAGTGCGCCCCGTCTGGCCTGGAAGCGCCGGGGATTCCCCCCGGCGTCTCGTTTCAAAATTGGAGAGGGCGATCTATCGGACGATGGAGCCGCGGCGTGGCTCCATAGACCGGATCGCGCGCTCGTCTGGGGGAGCCGATGAAACTTCCGCGTAACTTCTTCAAGCCTCTCGCCATCGGCGCGCCCGCGCCCTACCGCGAACTGCCGGTGCGGCTGGAGCGCATGATCCATTTCGTGCCGCCGCACCTCGAGAAGATGCGCGCCAAGGTGCCGGACATCGCCAAACAGGTGGACGTGGTGCTCGGCAACCTTGAGGACGCCATTCCCTCGGACGCCAAGGAAGCCGCCCGCAAGGGCTTCATCGAGATGGCCAAGGCCACCGATTTCGGCGACACCGGCCTGTGGACCCGCATCAACTGCCTCAACAGCCCCTGGGTGCTGGACGACATCGTCGAGATCGTCGGCGAGATCGGCAACAAGCTCGACGTCATCATGCTGCCCAAGGTGGAAGGCGCCTGGGACATCCACTACCTCGACCAGCTCCTCGCCCAGCTCGAAGCCAAGCATGGCGTAGAGAAGCCGATCCTCATCCACGCCATCCTCGAGACCGCCGAGGGCGTGAACAATGTGGAGGCGATCGCCAGCGCCTCGCCGCGCATGCACGGCATGAGCCTCGGCCCGGCCGACCTCGCCGCCTCGCGCGCCATGAAGACCACCCGCGTGGGCGGCGGCCACCCGGACTACAAGGTGCTGGCCGACGCCGATGGCGACAATCCCCGCAGCGGCTACCAGCAGGACCTGTGGCATTATACCGTCGGCCGCATGGTGGACGCCTGCGCCGCCAACGGCATCAAGCCGTTCTACGGCCCGTTCGGCGACTTCTCCGACCTCGCCGCCTGCGAGAGCCAGTTCCGCAACGCCTTCCTTCAGGGATGCGTGGGAGCATGGTCCTTGCATCCCACCCAGATCGAGATCGCCAAGCGCGTGTTCTCCCCCGATCCGGGCGAGGTGGCGTTTGCCCTCAAGATCGTCGAAGCCATGCCGGACGGCTCCGGCGCGGTGATGATCGACGGCAAGATGCAGGACGACGCCACCTGGAAGCAGGCGAAGGTCATCGTCGACCTTGCTAAAATTGTCGCAGCCAAGGATCCGGAGATGGGCAAGGTTTACGGACTGTGACTATATTTTAACGAATTTCGGAGCTGCCCCCATGGGACCCAACGAGAAGCCGGCCACTTCTGGCCGGAGCCGGGCGCGCAAGGCACCCGGCCGCATGCCCCGCATCGCCGTCGCCCCCGAGGCGCCGGCGGAGATCGCCGCGGAGGCGCCCGCCGAGATGCGGCAGGCCAAGTTCCGCATCGGAGAGGTGGTGCGCCACAAGCACTTCCCCTTCCGCGGGGTGGTGTTCGACGTGGATCCCATCTTCGACAACACCGAGGAATGGTGGCTCTCCATTCCCGAGGAGATCCGGCCCCACAAGGACCAGCCCTTCTATCACCTGCTCGCCGAGAATGCGGACAGCGAGTACATCGCCTATGTCTCGGAGCAGAACCTCGAGGCGGACCCGTCCGATGAGCCGATCCGCCACCCCCAGGCGCCGGAAGCCCTCTCCGACGACGGCGAAGGCGGCTGGCGGGTTCGCGCGAGCCTGCTGAACTGAGGTCCTAGACCGTCCGGCGGGCCCCCGCCGGCCCGGGACGGGGATCTGAGCGGACCCCTGAAATGCAAAACGGCGTAGGCTTCAAGCCTGCGCCGTTTTTGCTTGCCGGGAGCGGTCCGGGAGGCGGCGCCGGACGAAGCGCGGCGCTGTCCCGCCGGGACGCTCGGACGCGGCTCAGGCCCGGAGGAGATCCGGGCCGCGCACGCCCGGCGTCACTTGCCGGTCTTGGCGCGCTCCAGCTCCTGGCCCTTCTTGAGCAGGGCGGCCTTGCCTTCCTCTTCCTGCTTCTGGGCGGCGGCGCGGGCCTCTTCCATGCGCTTGCGCTCCTGCTCCATGGCCACCTTCGCGTCCACGCCGGGGCCGTCGTTGGCCTTGGCGAAGTCGGTGTTGGACATGGGCAGGCTCAGGGTGCGGCCGGTGCCGTTCACCATCTGCAGGTACACCGCCTTGGCCTTCTTGAACTTGGCGATGAAGTCGGCATTCACCTCGGCCTCGGCCACGCAGGTGGCGCCGCCGCCGGGCAGCGGCTGGCAGATCACGAACGGCGCGGGCACCGGATCCTTGTCGAGGGTCAGGCGCACGCCCGGCTGGAGGCGCATGCCCAGCGGCACGGCGATGTTGAGGCGCTTCTTGGCCTCGCCTTCCAGCTCGATGATGTCCACCTTGGCGATGGCCTGCTTCTCCACGCCGAGGATCTGGCTGGTGACGCACACCTTCTTGCCGCCCTGGGGATTGTTGTCGGCCTTCGGGATCTCCTGGCAGATCTTCTGCCACGGGGAGGCGGAGAACTGGGCCTGGGGATCATCCTGGGCGCCGGCGGGAGCCGCACCCGGCGCAGCCGCCGGAGCGCCGGCGGGCTTGGCCGGCTGCGCCTGGGCGAACGCGGGGCCGGCGAGCGTCGCTGCCACAAGCGCCGCTGCGACGCCGGCCGTCAGCCGCGCGAAGGAATGGATCTCAGTCATGGTGGCCTTTCCCTTAGGTGTCTGCCATGGGGTGGTGACGCGGCGCGTGACGCACCCCGGCGCCCGACCGTAATTTCGCTCTGACCGCGGCTGTCTCAAGGTCAATTGAGGCAAGACGGTGACCGGCGGCGAACATCTCGTCCGGCTGCCGGATCGGCATGCTAAATTGCCGAAAATTGAGGCCAAGACGCGGCTGACGGCGAAAGTCCTGACCCAGAGAGAGCAAAGAGGTATCCATGTGGCGATCGGCCATGCATTCATTGCCTCCCTCCGCGCTCCGCCGATACCTCGCCGGCGCCTTGGCGCTGCCTGCGTTTCTCGCCCTCGGGGCGGCCCTGCTCCCTGGACCGGCACAGGCCTTCGATGACGCCGACGCGGCCGCCCCGGCCCTCGCCACGCCGCCCGTCGCCCGGCCCACGCCCGCCAGTCCGGATGCGGCCAAGAGTCCGGGCGCCGGAGCCGCGACGGCGGCGCCCGCCATCGCCATGCGGGGCGCGCCGGCGGTCGGCGCCGACTTCACCGCTTTGCCCTATGTCAATCCGGACGCGCCCAAGGGCGGACGCCTGACGCTCTCGGCAACGGGGACCTTCGACAGCCTCAACCCCTTCATCGTCAAGGGTTCATCGCCGGGCTTCATCCGCACCTTCGTGGTGGAGAGCCTGATGGCGCGGTCCCTCGACGAGCCCTTCACGCTCTATCCGCTCATCGCCCGCAGCGTGCGCACCGATGCGGCGCGCAGCTTCGTGGAGTTCGCCCTCGACCCCAGGGCGCATTTTTCCGACGGCACCCCCGTCACCGCCGAGGACGTGCTCTTCTCCTTCGCCCTGATGCGCGACAGGGGCCGGCCGAATCACCGGCTCTATTACGCCAAGGTGGCGAAGGCCGAGGCGGTGGACGCGCACACCGTGCGCTTCACCTTCGCCGAGCCGGACCGGGAGCTGGCGCTCATCATGGGCCTGCTGCCGGTGCTGTCGAAGAAGAGCATCGACCGCGACCGTTTCGAGGAGACCGGCCTCACGCCGCTGGTGGGCTCCGGACCTTATGTCATCGGCGAGGTGCAGGCCGGCGCGCAGGTGACGCTCAAGCGCGATCCCAACTATTGGGGCCGCGAGCTGCCGGTGAACCGCGGCCAGTTCAATTTCGACGAGATGCGCTTCATCTATTTCCGCGATGCCAACACCGAGTTCGAGGCCTTCAAGAAAGGCATCGTCGATGCCCGCTTCGAGACCGATCCGGGCCGCTGGGAGACCGGCTACGACTTCCCCGCCGTGCGCGCCGGCGAGGTGGTGCGCGAGGTGATTCCCACCGGCACGCCGGCGCCCTATTCGGTGCTGGTGTTCAACACCCGCCGGCCGCTGTTCGCCGACATCCGGGTGCGGCGCGCGCTGATCGAGCTGTTCGACGCGGAATGGCTCAACCGCAACTTCTACCATTCCCTCTACGAGCGGAATGCGAGCGTCTTCGAGGGCTCCGGCCTCTCCAGCCTCGACCGCCCGGCCGATGCGGGCGAGCGCGCCATCCTCGCCCCCTTCCCCGATGCCGTGTCCCCCGAGGTGATGGCCGGCACGGCGCGTCCGCCCCGCTCCGACGGCTCGGGCCGCGACCGCGAGCGGCTGCGTGCCGCCCTCACTTTGCTGGAGGAGGCTGGCTGGACGCTGAAGGCGGGAACGCTCGTCCATGGCGCCGACGGCGCGGCGTTCCGGTTCGAGATCATGGTGCTCACCCGCGAGCAGGAGCGCCTCGCCCTCGCCTATGCCGCCGCGCTGAAGCGGGCCGGCATCACCGCCGACGTGCGCTATGTGGATGCGGTGCAGTTCGAGGCCCGCCGCACCGCCTACGACTTCGACATGATGCCGGTGACCTGGACCCAGTCGCTCTCGCCGGGCAACGAGCAGGCCTTCTATTTCGGCTCGGCCGCCGCCGACACGCCGGGCACGCGCAACTACATGGGCGCGAAGAACCCGGCGCTCGACGCCGCCATCGCCGCCCTCATCGAGGCGCGCGACGAATCCGGCTTCCTCTCCGCCGCCCGGGCCCTCGACCGGGTGCTGATCTCCGGCGCCTACGGGGTGCCGCTGTTCCACACCCAGGGTCAGTGGCTCGCGCGCTGGACGCGGATCGCCCATCCCGCCCAGCCCTCGCTCTACGGCACTTCGCCCGAGGCCTGGTGGCGCGTGCCGGGCCGCTGACGCCTTCAGCCGGCGCGGGTGAAGGCGCGGGTGGCGAAAATGCCCACGACGAGGAAGATCAGCAGCACCGCTGCCTGGGCGATGGCGAAGGGCGGCTCGCTCTGGGTCGGCGCGAGCTGCTGCAGCTCCGGCACCTTGGCGAAGGCCTGCGCGACGCCGACGAACACCAGGAGATAGAGGCTCGCCACCACCCCCGCCGCATAGACCGCCCGCCAGACGCCCCTGAGATGGAACACATGCAGCGCGGCGAGCACCGCCGCAAGAATGAGCACCGCGACGATGCCCACGCCGATCGCCGGGGTGAAGCCGCCGAAGGGAAACCCGAAGCCGGTGAGGCTGGTGAGCAAAGCCGTGGACAGGAAGATGCCGGTCGCGCCCCCGGCCGCCACCCGCCCGTTGAACAGGGCCGCGACCACGAGAAACCCGATGGCGATGGCGACCAGGCTGAGCCAGGTGTGGATGCCGACGTAAGTGGTGGGATCAAACATGAATGGTCCTCAATGCTGGCGGACCGTCAATCTGCCCGGCCCCTGGCGTCACAGGATGCACAAGGAACGCCATGTATACATCTGCTGCGAGCAAAATTCGGTTTGCCGGCAGTGGGTAATCCCCGTCGTGCCCCTTGCGCGGGGCATGATGGACAGCACAGAACAGCCGCATTCACGGACCAGTGTGCCGCCCCGCCACAGCGGCGCCCGAGGTCCCGTCGCGGGGCGTGGGCGCGGGGCGAGGCCGGCGGCGCGTTGGGCGGCACGGCGCCGGGACGAGAAAAGGGCGCGGGGGCTCCGGAGCGGGGCCGCCTGCGAGGCGCATCCAGGGCGTGCGCCTGGCCGGACCGGCCGCCCTTTGGCATTATTCAACCTCACCGGCGTAGGGTCACGCCGGGAGCCGAGGCGAGGAGAATCCACCCATGGCGGACCTGCGGAATCCGGCAAAGTCGCCGCGCCAGCGCCCTTTCGAAGCGCGCAGCGGACGCCGGATTGAAGCATCGGACTCGGGACGCGAATGGGAGGCGCCGCAGCGCGCCATCCGGCCGCGCATCGGCGCCGGGCCGCGCCGGGACCAGCGCGCGACGCGGACCCTGTTCCAGACGCCCTCCGCCCTGCATCTGATCGCCATCGCCACCAGCCTCGTCATCCTCGGCGGCGGCCTGGGGCTGACCCTGCATCTGCTCGGCTCGAACCATGCGCCGGAGCCGGAGCGCGCCGCGAGCCCGGCGGAGGCACGCCCGCCCCGGGTGGCGTCCCCCGGCCTGCCGACCCACCCCGCCCCGGCCGAAACCGCCGCCTCCACCGCCGCCGCGGTCTCCGCAGCCGCCGCGGTTGCCGCCGACCCCGAGCCGTCGGCCGCCAATCCGAACCCGCCGGCCGGGCCCGCGGGCGCCGCGCCCGAAAGGCCCGCCGCGGCCAGTGGCGTCCTGCCGGTCCCGGCCGCCGCGCCCACCGCCGACGACTTCAAACGGCCCGCCTTCCTGGAACCCATGCCCGCCGACGGTGCGGCCGACGACACTGCGGCCGGTGAAACCCCGGCCGATGCCGCCGACGGCCCGGCCGCCACCGCGGACGCCGAAGCGGTCGCCGCGCCGGAGCCGGATTCGCTGCCCACCGCGCCAGCGCCCCTCCCCCAGCAGCGCCCGGCCCGCATCGCGACGGGAGCCGCGAGCGCACAGGATGCGACGCCGGCCGCCGCGACCGGCGGAACGAGCGCGAAGCTCACCATGGACGTGACCTTCCGCTCGTCCGCGCAGCGGGGCAGCTCGGTGCTGGGCACGCTGTCGCAGGGCACCGAGGTTCAGGTGATCGCCTGCAAATCGTGGTGCGAGATCATCGCCAACGGCAAGCGCGGCTTCGTCTTCAACAACGCCCTGCCGCGCTCCGCCCGCTGAGCGGCGGGCCGCCGCGCCCGTATCAGGACAGGGCCGGAGGGGTCATCGGCGGGCGTGCGCCCCGCTCACATGCCCTTCTTCCCGGCCAGAGCTGCGAGCTTCTTCAGGATCGAGAGGGTGCCCTTGAGCCGGCTCTCGGCGCTCGGCCAGTCGCGCAGGAACACCACCTTGTGGTCGGGCCGCACCTTGGCCTGAGGCCCGTCCTGGGCGATCAGCTTCACGAGGCCGGAGGGGTCGGCGAACTCGTTGTCGCGGAAGCCCAGCACCACGCCCTTGGGGCCCGCATCCACCTTCTCCACGTTGGCGGCCCGCGCCAGCGCCTTGATCCGCGCCAGCGAGATCAGCGAGCCCACCTCTGCCGGCGCCGGGCCGAAGCGGTCCACCAGCTCGGCGGCGAAGGCGTTCAGCTCGTCGTCGTCCTCGATGTCGGCGAGGCGGCGGTAGAGGGCGAGACGCACGTGCAGGTCCGCCACATAGTCCTCGGGGATGAGGACCGGCGTGCCGATGGTGATGTTGGGCGACCATTTGTCGGCCACGTAATCGGTGATGCCGGCCTTCAGATGCGCGATCGCCTCCTCCAGCATCTCCTGGTACAGCTCGTAGCCCACCTCCTTGATGTGGCCCGACTGCTCGTCGCCCAGCAGGTTGCCGGCGCCGCGGATGTCGAGGTCGTGGCTGGCGAGCTGGAAGCCCGCGCCCAAGGTCTCCAGCGATTGCAGCACCTTGAGCCGCCGTTCCGCCTGATGGGTGATGGGCTTGGTGGCCGA
>JAFIHR010000003.1 GCA_017849325.1 Xanthobacter autotrophicus
CCCCGCGCGGCGCGGCGCGGCGCATCCTCCTCGTCGCCCGGACCCTCGAACACCGTCACCAGCGCCCGGCGGATGGCCGACTGCCGCGCCGCTGCCGTGATCTTCGCGCCCATGAGGTCGGTGACGTAGAACACGTCCACCGCCCGCTCGCCGAAGGTGGCCACATGGGCCGAGGCGATGTTGAGGTTGAGCCGCGACAGGGTCTTGGTCAACTCGAACAGCAGACCCGGCCGGTCGAGACCCGAGACCTCCACCACCGTGTGGCGGTTGGACCAGGCATTGTTGACCGCCACCTCCGGCTCCACGGTGAAGGTCCTGCGGTTCACCTTGGGGAGCTTGCGCGCCATCACCTCGGGCAGGCGCACCGTGCCGGCCAGCGCCTTCTCGATGGAGTCCTGGATCTTCCGCGCGCGCCGCGCCTCGTCCTCGTCGCGGTCGAAGGCGCGGCGGATGGCGATGGTGTCGAGGGCGAGGCCGTCGGTGGTGGTGGAGATGTGGGCGTCGACGATGTTCGCCCCCGCCGCCGCGCACGCCCCGGCGATGATCGACAGCACCTTGGGATGGTCCGGCGCCAGCACCATCAGCGTGGTGATGCCGCGCTCCTCGGAGATGGTGGCGTGGGTGGCGATGGCGTTGCCCGCCTTCTCCGTCTCGTCCACGAAGCGGGCGTGGATGATCTTGGTGTCGAGGTCCACGCGCAGCCAGTAGGGCGGATAGTGGCGGGCGATGTAGGCCTCCACCTTCTTGTCCGGCCAGTCGGTGAGCGCCCCGCGGAACTGCACCTGGGCGGCGGCGACGCGCTTGCCGCGGTCCACCTCGGAGAAGCCGCCGGTCAGCACCGGCTCGGTCTCGTAATAGAGGGTGCGCAGAAGCTGGGCCTTCCAGCTGTTCCAGGTGCCCGGGCCGACGGCGCGGATGTCCGCCGTGGTGAGCACGGTGAGCAGCTTCAGCCGCTCCAGGGACTGCACCACGGCCGCGAAATTCTCGATGGTCTTGCGGTCGGAGAGGTCGCGCGACTGGGCCACCGCCGACATGACGAGGTGCTTCTCCACCAGCCACGCGACCGTATCGGTCTCCACCGCCGAGAGGCCGAAGCGCGGGCCGATCCTGCGGGCGATGCGCGCGCCGGCCACCGAATGGTCCTCCGGCCGGCCCTTGGCGATGTCGTGCAGCAGCAGCGCCACGTAGATCAGGTTGCGGTTCTTGACCGTGCCCATGAGCTCGTTGGCGAGCACGTTGTCGGGATGCACCTTGCGCTCGATCTCCGACAGGTTGCCGATGCAGCGCAGCAGGTGCTCGTCCACCGTGTAGTGGTGGTACATGTTGAACTGCATCAGCGCGACGATCTTGCCGAACTCGGGCAGGAAGCGGCCGAGCACGCCGGCCTCGTTCATGCGCCGCAGCACCGTCTCGGGCGCGTTCTTCGAGGTGAGGATCTCCAGGAACAGGCGGTTGGCCTCGGGGTTCTCGCGCAGCTCCGCATCGATCAGCGGCAGGGAGCGCGCGGCCAGCCGCACCGCGTCGGGATGCAGCGCGAGGTTGCGCCGGTCGGCGACGTGGAAGATGCGGATGAGGTTGACCGGGTTGCGCTTGAACGCCTGTGCGTCGGCCACGTTCAGCCGCGCGTGGTCGATGATGAAATCGGGGCTGTCCTTCAGCAGGACCTTGCGCGGGCCGCCGCGGAAGCGCTCCACCATGCCCATCAGGCCCGGCACCGGCTTGTCGTGGCGCGCCTCCAAGGCGGCGGAGACGATGGCGGTGAGGTCGCCCACGTCCTTGGCCACGAGGAAATAGTGCTTCATGAAGCGTTCCACGTCCTTCTGGCCGGGATGCTCCGTGTAGCCGAGGCGCTGCGCCATCTCCCGCTGCAGGTCGAAGGACAGGCGCTCCTCGGCGCGGCCGGTGAGGAAGTGGAGGTTGCAGCGCACCGACCACAGGAAGTCCTCGCAGCGGCGGAACAGCCGCGCCTCCTCGCGGGTGAATACCTCCTTGGCCACCAGCTGGCTCGCCGAATGCACCCGGTAGACGTACTGCGCCATCCAGAACAGGGTGTGCAGGTCGCGAAGGCCGCCCTTGCCTTCCTTCACGTTGGGCTCCACCAGATAGCGCGACTGGCCGGCGCGGCGCAGCCGCTCCTCCCGCTCGGCCATCTTGGCGGCGACGAACTCGGCGGCGGTGCCCTCCACCACGTCCTTGTCGAAGCGCTTCTCCAGGTCCTCGAACAGGGCGCGCTCGCCCACCAGGAAGCGCGCCTCCAGGATCGAGGTGCGGATGGTGAAGTCGGCCCGCGCCTGGCGCACGCATTCGTCCACCGAGCGGGTGGCGTGGCCCACCTTCAGGCCGAGATCCCAGAAGATGTAGAGCATGGCCTCGGCCACGCTCTCGCCCCAGGCGGTCTGCTTGTAGGGCAGGAGGAACAGAATGTCGGTGTCCGAGCCCGGGGCCAGCATGCCGCGCCCGTAGCCGCCAACCGCCGCCACCGCCATGCGCTCGGAGCGCGAGGGGTTGTCCACCGGATAGAGGCAGGTGGTGGCCACCTCGTGGGCGCTGGTGACGATGGCATCCTGCAAAGCGGAAAGGCGCATGGCGCACATCCGCCCGCTGCCCTCCTCCTTGAGCAGGCGCTCGGCCTCGGCATGGCCGTCCTGCAGGGCCTGCTTCATGCGCGCGACGATGGCGTTGCGCATCTCGATCTCGCTGCCCTGGTGGGACTCGGCGATCTTGAGGATTTCCGCCTTGAGCTTCTGGCCTTCGAACAGTTCGCCGATGGTGCGGTGGGCGCGGGAGGTGCGAGTGGTGCTCATAACCGGCGATCTTGGAACCGCAAAAGTGAGGGAAAGGTAACCCTACTGTAATCGGCGGCGCCAAGCGAGCACGTTACGGGCGCCCCACCCATCCGCCGCCGCCACCTCCCCGCGTTTTGTTGAGAAACCGTTTACCCGCAAGGGTGAAAACCCGGAGTGTGGCCGCATATGCCCCTAGGGGATCGGGCCTGCCGCGCCGTCTGCCGCGCGCAGGCCTGTCATACGCCGGCCGCAAAGGACGCGCTTCCAGTTCGTGATCCTCGACCCAGAGGGCGGACCTCGACGGCGCGGGCGATCCACCAGAGGAGAAGTCACGTGGGCAGTTTCGTAAGCGGTTTTCGGAAAGTGAAGGCTGCGGTGCTCCTGCTGGCCTGTGCGGCAGGGCTTGTGACGCCCGTCGCTACGGCGGTGCCTGCGGGCGCGGCCACGGTGCATCGTACCACCGTCCATCGGGGAGCGGTGCACCGGCCCCCGGTCCACCGTCCTCCGGTGCATCGTCCCCCGGTGCATCGTCCTCCCGTGCATCGCCCGCCGGTGGTGGTGCGGCCTCCCGTGGCCCGCCCGGGCGTGGTGGTGGTCAATCCGCCGTTCCGCTACTGGTCGCCCGGTGGCGCCATCGCGGCCGGCGCGGCCCTTGGCTTCATCGCCGGTGCCGCCGCGGTCTCCTGGGCCGGCCAGCCGCCTCAGGCGGGCATGTGCTGGTACTATACCACGCCGGCGCGGACCTCCGGCTTCTGGGACCGCTGCCCCTGAGGCAGGGGTTCGCGCGTGAGCCCCTCCGCTGCGGCGGAGGGGGTTAACCGCTCCTTATGGGGCCGCTGCCATCCTGGCGGCGGCCCTTTTTCATTGCCCTTTCCGAGGGTCGGCGCATCGGCCGCGGCGGATGTGCGGTCTTTCTGCCCCATTTGGGTGGTGGAAGGGGCGGGGAGCGGGCGACAGCGGCAAGGGAGCACGATGGCTGCAGCGCGAGGACGAGGCGAAGGCATGCGGGGCGAACCCCTTCTGGAGCGGCCCGAATCGCTTTTCGATATCCGCCTCGATGCGCGTGACCGGGCCGCCGGCGCGCCTGCGGAGGGGAAGAAGAAGGCCCCCCGCCGGCCGGCCCGCGCGGCCGAGCCCCTGTTCGAGGAGCCGGCGCCCTCCCGTGCCCGCAAGGCGCCCGCGCGTCCGTCTGCGCCGCCGCCCCAGCGCCGGAAGCGGCGCGGTGGCGGCTCCATCCTGTGGCGCCTGTTTAAGTGGGGCATGGTGCTCGCGGTGTGGGGCGTGGTGGCGCTCGCCGGCGTCATCGCCTACCAGGCGTCCAAGCTGCCGCCCATGCAGACCCTGGTGGTGCCGAAGCGCCCCCCCACCGTGACCATACTCGGCGACGACGGCTCGCGCCTCGCCACCCGCGGCGACATGGGCGGCGTGGCGGTGCCCATCGGCGAGCTTCCGGCCTATCTGCCGAAGGCGTTCGTCGCCATCGAGGACCAGCGCTTCTACAGCCATTTCGGCCTCGATCCCGAGGGCCTCGCCCGCGCCGTGGTGACCAACCTCACCTCCCGCCGGCTGCGCCAGGGCGGCTCGACGCTCACCCAGCAGCTCGCCAAGAACCTGTTCCTGACCCAGGAGCGCACCGCCTCGCGCAAGATCCAGGAGGTGGTGCTGGCGCTGTGGCTGGAAGCCAAGTTCAGCAAGGACCAGATCCTCGACCTCTATCTCAACCGGGTCTATTTCGGCGCCGGCGCCTATGGCGTGGAGGCGGCGGCGCAGCGCTATTTCGGCAAGTCTGCGCGGCAGGTGAGCCTCTCGGAGGCGGCCATGCTGGCCGGCCTCGTCAACTCGCCCTCGCGCCTTGCGCCGACGCGCAACCTCAAGGGGGCGCAGGCCCGCGCCAGGCTCGTGCTCACCGCCATGAAGGAGCAGGGCATGATCTCGCCCGACATGGCGGCGACGGCCATCGCCAAGCCGGCCCAGCTCTCGCGCGCCGGCGAGCCCGATTCGACCGGCTATGTGGCCGACTGGGTGATGGATCAGCTCGATTCTTACGTCGGTCCCCTGTCCGGCGACGTCACCGTGACCACCACCATCGACCCCACCCTGCAGCAGGCGGGGGAGAAGGCGCTCGCCGAGACGCTGGCGAAGTCCGGCGCCAAATACGGCGTGTCGCAGGGCGCGGTGGTCTCGCTCGATGCCGACGGGGCGGTGCGCGCCCTGGTGGGCGGCCGCTCCTATGAGGACAGCCAGTACAACCGCGCGGTCACCGCCAAGCGCCAGCCTGGCTCGGCCTTCAAGCCCTTCGTCTATCTCACCGCGCTGGAGCAGGGCCTCACCCCCGACACGGTGCGCGAGGACGCGCCCATCGACATCAAGGGCTGGCGGCCGGAGAACGCTGGCCACAACTATCGCGGCCCGGTGACCCTGGAGGAGGCGCTGGCGCTCTCCCTCAACACGGTGTCGGTGCGCCTCACCCTGGAGATGGGGCCGCAGAATGTGGTGACCACGGCGCGGCGCCTCGGCATCACCTCGCCGCTGGCGCCCAACGCTTCCATCGCGCTCGGCACTTCCGAGGTCTCGCCGCTGGAGCTGGCCAGCGCCTACGTGCCGTTCGCCAACGGCGGCATCGGCGTCATCTCCCACGTGATCGACGAGGTGAAGGGCGCCGACGGCAAGGTGCTCTACCGGCGCAACGTCTCCGGCCCCGGGCGGGTGGTGGACGAGGCCTATGTGGCGATGATGAACCGCATGCTGGCCCAGACGCTGACCATCGGCACCGCCAAGCGGGCCGACCTGCCGGGCTGGGAGGCGGCCGGCAAGACCGGCACCTCGCAGGATTACCGCGACGCCTGGTTCGTCGGCTACACCGCGCGCTATGTCACCGCCGTGTGGCTGGGGAACGACGATTCCTCGCCCACCAAGAAGGCTTCGGGCGCCAACCTGCCGGTGGAGATCTGGAGCCGCTACATGAAGGTGGCGCACAAGAACGTGCCGGTGGCGGAGCTTCCCGGCGGCCTGCGCACCGCGGGCTTCGGCGGCTATGGCTATGGCGCGCCGGGCCAATCCTATTTGCCGCCTACCGAGGTGCCCGACGACCGGCCGCCGGCCAGCGTCGGGATGGCGCCGGGGCCCGGAGCGGAGCAGGCGGCGGCGCCGCCCATGACCTTCGAACGCTGGTTCGCCGAGACTTTCCTCGGCGCCGGGCGGCGCTGAGGTCGGCTGCACGTCGCCCGCGTCGGCGACGAGAGGCCTCCGTGCAGCGCGCCGCTTGCGCGCCGGGGCGGCCTCGGGGATAAGCGCGCATGTCCGACCACTCATCCAAAGCCGCCAAGGCATCGTCCAAGGGGCCGCCCAAGGGGTCCTCCAAAGGGTCTTCCAAGGCATCACCTGCGCTCCCGGAGGCGGTGGCCATGCCTGCGGTGCCCGATGCGGCGGCCGGCGAGCCTGACGAACGCTTCCTCGAGGAAGGCCGGCTCCTGTTCGCCGGGGATTGGCAGTTCGTCTGCGCCGCGCCCACCATCGAGACCCTGCCGGCCATGAACGGCATCGAGATCGCGCTGGCCGGCCGCTCCAACGTGGGCAAGTCCTCGCTGGTGAACGCGCTGACCGGGCGCAAGGCGCTGGCCCGCACCTCGGTGACGCCGGGGCGCACCCAGGAGCTGATCTTCTTCCGCATGGGGCCGGACCTGTCGCTGGTGGACATGCCGGGCTACGGCTTCGCCAAGGCGCCGAAGGAGAAGGTGGACGCCTGGACCCGCACCATCCGCGCCTATCTGCGCGGGCGGGTGAATCTGGCGCGGGTGTTCGTGCTGATCGATGCCCGCCACGGCATCAAGCCGGTGGACGAGGAGATTCTCGACCTCCTGGATCAGGCCGCGGTGTCCTATGCCATCGTCCTCACCAAGGCCGATCAGGTGAAGCCGAGCGCCCTGCCCGAGGTGATCGCCGGGGTCGAGGCGAAGCTCGCCCGGCGGGCGGCGGCTTTTCCGGTGGTGTTTCCCACGTCGAGCCAGACCGGGGCGGGCCTTGCGGAATTGCGCGCGGCGGTGGCGCGCCTCGTGGCCGAGCGGGCGTGACGGCATCCCGTCCGGCGCGATGACACGAAGATGTGAAGCGGGCACGGCGGCGGGCGCGGAGCGCATTGCGCAGCAACGGACCTGCACGTTTTCGCGAGCATGGGAAAGGGGAGGGCGCGGGCGACGCAGGACCGATGCCGTGCGGCTGCTGCGAGCCCGGATGGCGCGGCTTGACCCGTTGAGCGGACGTTATCCGGCCGGAGCTGGCGCTCACATCCCGGCTACCCTGATGGCAGGGATGTGAGGCGGACGGCGCGGTGGAACGGGGTTGCCCGAATGCGGCAGGGTGATCCGGCCGGGAGGCGTGCCGTTCGGCAGCGCGGTCAGCGCCGGCGGCGTTCTTCCTGCATCAGGGCTTCGGTTGCGGCGATGACGCCTTCCAGCTCGGAAATCTTGCGCAGCATGCCGTCGGTTGGAAGGGTCGAGGCGTTGGCTGCTGTCAGGAGAAGATCACGCTGGGCAGTCTTGAGACGATCGAGGAGGCCCTTGAGATCGGCCTCGGGCTGTGTCGCCATTTTTAGTTCGGTCTCCGGTCAGGATACGGTTGGGGCAAGCGCCAGAGGGGGGCAGCGCGCTTGCAGGAGCATCTGACACCTTAGGTCAGGCACCTGAAAATACCTAGATAACAAAACGAACAGGCGAAACGCGCGGCTTCGCCTGTTCGTCGATCGCTCCACACTGCGCCTTCACCCTACGGGCAGAAGGCACGGCGTTCGGGGAATCAGTCCGCGAGCTCGATGCCGCGCGCCTCGGGACCCTTCGGGCCCTGGCCCACCTGGACCACCACGCGCTGGCCTTCGGACAGGTCGGTGAGACCCGAGCGGGAGATCACGGTGACGTGGATGAACACATCCTTGCCGCCGCCTTCCACCGCGATGAAGCCGAAGCCCTTGTCGGGGTTGTACCACTTCACGGTGCCGACGCGCTCCTCGGTGGGGCCGGTGGCCACACGGGCACCACCACCACCGCCGCCCATGCGCGGACCGCCGGCGCTGCCGCCGGGGCCGCTACCGAAGCTGCGGCGCGGGGGCGCCGCCTCGGCGGTCGACGTATCGACGTCGAGCACCTCGGTCACCTGGCGGCCCTTCTGGCCCTGGCCGACGCGCACCGACATCTTGGAGCCGGGAGGCACGCTCTCCTGGCCGGCGGCTTCAAGCGCGCGGGCGTGGAGGAAGACATCGCCCGAGCCGTCGGCGAGCTCGACAAAGCCGAAGCCCTTCTCGGGGTTGAACCACTTCACGGTGGCGTCGATGGGCGGGCCCGATGGCATGGGTGCGCTGAAACTGCTGCTCGGCGACGAAAAAGGACGGTCCCCTCCGAAGCCGCGATCCCGCGGCGGCGCAAAGTCATCGTCAAAGCCACGGCGGCGCGGCTCTCGGAAGTCTCGGTTACGGCTCATGTGTATTTCCGTTGAGGTCAGTCGCCAATTTTTGGCTTAGGGCCATCCACCAAACGCTGGATCTTGAATACGTCTATTGTGCAATTGGCTTTGCACGTCTTGAACGCGAGGAAATCAACCTTCGCGCAACGCTCAATCCAGCCACCCGCTTCTTGCCTCGTAGCCTAATGGACAAAGCCAGTGATAAATGCACACACACTCGATTGCGCACGCTCATCCAGCCAAATTCGACACTAACACACATCGCCTTGCATTTGGTACATGAATGTTGAAGGCGTTTTCGGGCCGACCCGCGACGAGAAATGAGCCGGCTTTGCGGCTTGCGGGCGCCGGCCCCGCCTCATCGAGGATGATATGACGTTCGCGGAGAAGATCGGCGCCTCGCGCCATCGCTCGCCCCGGCGCGACGGCTTCATGCCGAAGCTCGTCACCATGCTGGGGCAGGGGTATGGCCTCGCCGACTTCAGGGCCGATGCCGTTGCCGGATTAACCGTCGCCATTGTCGCGCTGCCGCTGGCCATGGCCCTGGCCATCGCCTCGGGCGCGTCTCCCGAGAAGGGCCTCGTCACCGTGGTGGTGGCCGGCTTCCTGATCTCCGCGCTGGGTGGCAGCCGCTACCAGATCGGCGGGCCCACGGGTGCCTTCGTGGTGGTGGTGGCCAATGTCATCGCCACCCATGGCTATGACGGCCTTCTGCTCGCCACCCTCATGGCCGGGGCCATCCTGGTGTTCGCCGGCGTCACCAAGCTCGGCAGCTTCATGCGCTATATACCGGAGCCGGTGGTGACAGGTTTCACGGCGGGAATCGCCGTCATCATCTTCTCCAGCCAGGTAAAGGACTTCTTCGGCCTCGATCTCGCCCACGTCCCGGCGGCGTTCGTCGAGCAGTGGAAGGCGCTCATCGGTGCCGCGGCCAGTCTTTCGCCGCTCACCACCGCGCTGTCGGCCAGCGCCCTCGCGCTGATCCTCGTGCTGCGGCGCTATGCCCCGAAGGTGCCCGGCTTCCTGCTGGTGGTGCTGCTGGGCGCGCTCCTGGTGCCGCTGCTCGGCCTTCCGGTGGAGACCATCGGCACGCGCTTCGGCGGCCTCTCGGGCGCCATCCCGGCGCCGTCGCTGCCGCAGTTCAGCCTCACCCGCATGGGCGAGCTGCTGCCCAGCGCGCTGACCATCGCCTTCCTCGCCGGTATCGAGAGCCTTCTTTCGGCGGTGGTGGCGGACGGCATGTCCGGCGGGCGCCACCGGCCCAATGCGGAGCTGGTGGCGCAAGGCATCGCCAATGCCGCCTCGTCCCTGTTCGGCGGACTGCCGGCCACCGGCGCCATCGCCCGCACCGCCACCAACATCCGCTCCGGCGCCCGCACCCCCATGGCCGGCGTGCTCCATGCGGTGTTCGTGCTGGTCGTGATGCTCGCGCTGGCGCCCTATGCCTCCTACATCCCGCTGGCGAGCCTTGCCGCCATCCTCATGGTGGTGGCCTGGAACATGAGCGAGGTGGACAAGTTCCGCCATATGCTCTCGGCCCCCCTCGGCGACCGGCTGCTGCTGCTCTCCACCTTCATCCTGACGGTGGCGGTGGACCTCACCGTGGCCATCGGCGTGGGCGTGGTGATGGCGGCGGTGCTGTTCATGCACCGCATGGCCGAGATGGCGCAGGTGTCCCAGGCCGAGCCCGAAGCCGGCGAGGAGGAGGACCCGCGCGCCCATCTGCCCGAGGGGGTTGAGGTGTTCGAGGTGAGCGGGCCGCTGTTCTTCGGCGCGGCCGCGCGCTTCTCCGAGGTGCTGGAGCAGATCGGGCAATTGCCGCGGGTGTTCATCCTCGACATGTCCGAGGTGCCGCTGATGGACGCGACCGGGCTCAACGCGCTGGAATCCTTCATCCGCAGCTCCGCGTTGCGCGGCACGGACGTGATCCTGGTGGGCCTGCAGCGCCAGCCGCGCCGGGTCATGGCGCGCATGGGCGTGCGCAAGGCGGCGGGCCGCCGGGTGCGCGCGGTGCGCTCCATGGACCAGGCGGTGGCGCTCGCCGGCGCCAAGGTGATGGCCTGAGGCCGGCGCGGGAGGGGTCCGCCATGTCCCGATCCGACACCCGCCCCGACGCGCCCCAGGGCCACCATGCCCACGGCGCGGCGCCGGCC
>JAFIHR010000195.1 GCA_017849325.1 Xanthobacter autotrophicus
GATGGACCTTAAGCCTCTGGAATGGTCCGCGCGGCGCCCCTCTCGGCGTGGCTTTCCCGCCTCGCCCTTGCCTATCTCCTCGTGCTCCAGGCGGTGCTGGGCGGGGCCGCTCTGGGGCTGTCCGCGCGAGCGGGCCTTGCCGCCGGCGGCACGGTCTGGTGCGCCGGCGGAGGCGCCGGGACCGGCACGCCCTCGCCCGACGCGCCGCATCACGATCTCGCCTGCACGCTCTGCTGCGTGGCGAGCGTGCACCAGCCGGGCCTCGCCGACGGCGGCGGCTCGGGCGTGGTCATTCCGCACCGCCGCGCCTTTGCGGCCGAATTTGCCGACCGGGCGGCCGCCCCGCCCCCGGCGGCGCATCCCACGCCATTCGACGCCAGGGGACCTCCGGAAGCGGCCTGACATTCCTCGTGTTTCGTCAGACCCCATTCCAGGAGATCACAATGAACCTTTCCATCCTGCGCGGCGCGGCGCTGTCCGCGGCCGTCCTTTTCGCCTGCACGACCGCGCCTCTCGCGCCCGCCCGCGCCCATGAGGCGCATCGCGCCGCCGCCGACGCCGAAGAGGTGAAGCTGGGCGACCTCATCATCGCCGCGCCGTGGAGCCGCGCCACGCCCGGCGGCGCCAAGGTGGCCGGCGGCTACATGACCATCAGCAACACCGGCAAGGAGCCGGACCGCCTCATCGGCGGCACCTTCCCCCTCGCCGGCCGCTTCGAGGTGCATGAGATGGCGGTGAAAGACGGCATCATGACCATGCGGCCGCTGGAGCAGGGCCTGGAGATCCCGCCCGGCAAGACCGTCACGCTCGCCCCCGGCGGCTACCACCTCATGTTCATGGACCTGAAGGAGCCCCTCACCCAGGGCATGACGGTGACCGGCACGCTCAAGTTCGAGAAGGCCGGCACCGTGGACGTGACCTACGAGGTGCGCAGCATCGGCGCCGGCGCCGGCACCTCGAAGGACATGGACCACGGCACCATGCAGCACGACATGAAGATGCCCGCCAGCGGCCACTGAGCGGCGCCGGCCAGTGGGGGCGGGGGCCGAGTGGCGCCCGCCCTTCGCCCTGCCGCGCGCCTTCGCTCAGCACCCGGCGGGCAGCCCCGGGCGGACCGTGCGGACGTCACTTGCCGGCGAGCAGGGGATCGATCTCCTTGGCGAACTCCTCGGCCGACAGCGCGCCGGAGACCTTCTTGCCGTTGATGAAGAAAGTGGGCGTGGCGTTGATGCCGAGCTCCTGGTTGCCGTAGCGCGCGCTTTCCTGGATCTTCTCGGCGAGATCCTTGTCGGAGAGGCACTTCTCGAACTCGTCCTGGCTCATGCCCGCCTGCTTGGCGATGGTGAGCAGCCCCGCCGCCGGATCGCCGCCGAACGCCCAGGCACGCTGGGTCTCGAACAGGGTGCCGATCATCGCCTCGTATTTGTCCGGCGGCATGCAGCGCGCCAGCATGAAGGCGGCGGTCGCCACCGGCTCGAACGGGAACTCGCGGAAGATGAAATGCACCTTGCCGGTGTCGATATAGGTCTTCTTCAGGGTGGGGAAGGTCTTCACATAGAAATCGGCACAATGGCTGCAGGTGGCCGAGGCATATTCGATGATGGTGACGGGCGCCTTGGGATCGCCGAGCGCCTGCACCGGCAGCGGGCTCGCCTCCGGCGCCATGAGCTTGGCCTGCTCCACGGTCTGCGCCGCGGCGGGGCCGGCGGTGAGCGGCAGGCCGGCCGTGGCGGCAAGGGCGAGGAGGCCCGCGCCCGAGAGGGCATGTTCCAACAGGCGGCGGCGGTCGAGCGTCATGGTCATCTCCGAAGAAGTCCGGCGCGGACGAGACCGCGCTAACACGGCGAAGATGCGGCGGCAAATGCCCGCCGCATCACAGGTGGGTTAGGCCCGGTCCGCAGCGGAAGGCGGTCTGGCGCGGGAGGCTTCCGGCGCGGCCGTGGAACGGGCGATCTACCGCCCCGGACCGCGCCGCTCGCGCCGCACCAGGGCACCGAGCCGCGCCAGCGACGCCGCCAGGTCCTCATCCGCGAAGGCCCCCATCTCGCGGCGCACCGCCGCCACCTCGCCCGCCTCCGGCTCGCGAACCACCGCCGGACGGGCGCGGCGCGGCGGCACCGGACCCTGCCGCAAGGCAATGCGGCCGACGCAACGCCAGCCGAAATAGGTGTTGATGCGCTCCAGCACCACGGGGGCGGCGTGCTGCAGCTCGATGGCATAGGCCCCCTCCACCCGTACCACGAGGGTCGCCGGCTCGGCCTCCGGGCCGCGCGGCCATTGCAGCTTCAGCGGCACCGACTTGGGGGCGAGGGCGGGGCCGACGATCTCGTCCCAATGGGTCACCACCTCCACCACGGAGAAGCCCGCCCGGCCGCACATATCGGCAATGCCCGGCGCGATGAAATCGGCCAGAGGGCGGGCGCCGCGCACACGGCGCGGACCTTTCTCCGCCCCGCTCATCGCGCTGCCCCCGCGCCGATGGCAGCCGGCCGCGCCGGACCGCCGATGGGCCGGATCGCCAAAGCCGTCTGTGCGCGAACCGCCATGGCCGAAGTCCCTCTCCCCTCGCGCCGGCGCGGCGCTTTCCCGTCCCTGCCGGGTGCCCGGCGCGCCCCGTGCCATATGGTCCCGCACCGGGCGGTGGATGATGCGGCGCGCCGCCTTGCGGAGCCGATGCGGCGCCGCCACAGTGGGCGCCATGGCATCTCCCACCGGCCCGTCATCCTCCTCCGCGCCGCCGCGCTCCGCAAGGCGGGGCGCCACAAGGGGCCGGCGCGACGCCATGCCGGGCGCGGCCCAATCCATTGCCGATATAGCGCCGCCCGCATCCGGCGCCACCTCGTCCGAAAGCGGCCCGGCCGGCGGAAACGGGCCGGAGAAAAGGCCGGCGCGGACTTCCGGCGCCCTGGCCGCCAAACGGTCCCTGCCACCGCCCGAAGCCGGGCTCGCCGAAAAGCCGAAGGCCGAGACGTCGACGACACCGCCCACCACGCGGCGCGCCTCCCGGCAAAGTGCCCTGATCGCGGCGTCGGACGAGATGCCCCTCCCCTCCCCCGAGGCGAAGCAGCTCCTCGCCTGGTATGACCGCCACCGCCGGCGCCTGCCCTGGCGCGCGGAACCCGGGCATCGGGCAGACCCCTACCACGTCTTCCTCTCCGAGATCATGCTGCAGCAGACCACGGTGAAGGCGGTCATCCCCTATTTCCACGCCTTCCTCGAGCGCTGGCCCGCGGTGGCCGATCTCGCCGCCGCCCCCCTAGAGGAGGTGCTCTCGGCCTGGGCCGGGCTCGGCTATTATGCCCGGGCGCGCAACCTGTCCGCCTGCGCAAGGGCGGTGGTGGAGCGCCATGGCGGGCATTTTCCGGCGGACGAGGACGCCCTTCTCGCCCTCCCCGGCATCGGGCCCTATACGGCGGCGGCGATCGCCGCCATCGCCTTCGACCTTCCGGCGAGCCCGGTGGACGGCAATATCGAGCGCGTCGTTTCCCGCCTCCATGGGGTGGAGGAGGCGCTGCCCGGCGCCAAGCCGCGCATCCGCGCCCTGGCCGGCGACCTCACGCCCCGTGCCCGGCCGGGCGATTTCGCCCAGGCGATGATGGATCTCGGCGCCACCCTGTGCACGCCGAAGAAGCCGGCCTGCGTGCTCTGCCCGTTCTCCGGCGCCTGCCGCGCCCGCGCCGAGGGCGCGGCGGAGCGCTATCCGGTCAAGGCGAAGAAGGGGGAGAAGCCGCAGCGCTTCGGCGTCGCCTTCCTGGCGGTGCGCGCCGATGGGGCGGTGCTGCTGCGCACCCGGCCGGACACGGGCCTATTGGCGAAGATGACGGAAGTGCCCTCGACCCAGTGGGGCGCACCGCCGAGGGAGCCGGCCCGCGAGGCGCCGCTTGCCGCCGCGTGGCGGGCGCTGAACGCGCCGGTGCGCCACGTCTTCACCCATTTCGCGCTGGAGCTTCAGGTATGGCGCGCCGACCTGCCCGCCGATGCGCCGGCGCCTGGGGGCTGCCGGTTCGTGCATCCGCGCGATTTCAGCCGGGAGGCCCTGCCTTCGGTGATGCGCAAGGTTCTCGCCCACCTGCCGGCACCGGCTCGCGCGGGCTGAACCGTCCGCGGCCGGGCGGAGGGCGGCGCTATTCCGCCGCGATGCCCATCTCGGCCCGCAGGCGCGCGCGCAGCACGTCGATGGGATGGCGGCGGCCTTCCTGCTCCACGTGCCAGAAGGTCCAGCCGTTGCAGGCTTCCGCCCCCTGGGCGAGGGCGCCCATGCGGTGGATGGAGCCTACGTTCGCCGTCCCGCCGGTCAGCGCGATGGTGCCGTCGGCCCGCACCACGGCGCGCACCCGGCCCTTGGCGTCGGTCAATTCGGTGCCGGGAACCACGAGGCCCCGCTCCACCAGGGAGGCAAAAGCCACCCGCGGCGCCTCCCGCGCGCTCGGCGGCGCCAGCAGAGCGGAGTCGGGCAGCGGCTCGATGGCGGCGATGCGCTCCTGCGCGGCGCGCACATAGTCATCCTCGCGCTCGATGCCGATGAAGCCACGGCCCAGGCGCTTGGCCACCGCGCCGGTGGTGCCGGAGCCGAGGAAGGGGTCGAGCACCACGTCGCCGGCCTTCGAGGCGGACAACAGGATGCGGGCGATCAGCGCCTCGGGCTTCTGGGTGGGGTGGAGCTTGCGCCCCGCGCCGTCCTTCAGCCGCTCCTGACCGGTGCACAAAGGAAACAGCCAGTCCGAGCGAACCTGCACGTCTTCATTGCCGCCCTTCAGCGCCTCGTAATTGAAGGTGTAACCCTTGGCGTCGGGCGCGCGGGCGGCCCAGATCAGGGTCTCGTGGGCATTGGTGAAGCGCCGGCCGCGGAAATTGGGCATCGGGTTGGCCTTGCGCCACACGATGTCGTTGAGGATCCAGAAGCCGAGATCCTGCATCGTCGCGCCGATGCGGAAGATGTTGTGATAGGAGCCGATGACCCACAGGGTCGCCGAAGGCTTCATCACCCGCCGCGCGGCGGTGAGCCAGGCGCGGGTGAAGGCGTCATAGGCGGCGAAGCTCTCGAACTGGTCCCAGGCGTCGTCCACCGCATCGACGCGGCTCTCGTCGGGCCGCTTCAGGGCGCCCTTGAGCTGGAGATTGTAGGGCGGATCGGCGAAGACGAGATCGACGCTCTCCGCCGGCAGACGGGACAGCTCGACGAGGCTGTCGCCGTGAATGATGGAATTGGGTGGCCAAGGGGCTGCCGAAACGGCCGCCGCACTTTCGCTCCGTTCTCCGCCCACCGGGCGGCACGTCCGCCGGGACGCCCGCTGCAACGTCCCCTTGGCCACCAAACGCATGACGCAACCCTACGCAACGCTTACGATGGGTCGACTCTGGCAGGGTGGTGGTAAAAGCAGAGTAAAGCGCGGGAGAAAAGCTCGGGCCGGGGCCTAGGCGCGGGGCGCCCGGAGGCGCCGGCCGCCTCAGGCGCCGCGTGAGGGCCGCGCCTGGGGTCCGGCGCGTCCGATGGTCAGCGTGCGGGGCCCGAGCGGCGCCCGGTGAAGGCCGCGACGTCGAATTCCAGCGCATCGGCGCTGTAGCGCTCCTCGGAGCGGGTTGGGACGGGCTTCGCCTTGCCGAAGGGAAAGAGCGAGAACAGAACGCCGCGGCGCTGCTTGCGCTCCTCGATCTCCTTACGCATCGGGAAGACAGGGACGTTGATCGTCATCGTCATGGCCACGCTCCAACAAGTAATTGCGCGTTCAGGTGGACAAGAATTGTTACGTTTGTTTACACATTCGTAAGAATTCCATGCCGCGAGGGCGTGCTGCTGTGGCACGACCTCATATCGCCGTCTGAACAGGGCGTTTATTGGACAAGGATGGGGATGATCTAGGGCCATTTGGCGACCTTGACCGTCACCGTGCGCCGATGGTTAAGGAAGGGTTTCCTCACCACGCGCGGCGCACCTCCGGACGGCCCGCCAAACCCTGATCCGGCCACGTGTCCGGCGCCCCGCGCGCCACATCGGGCGCGCGGTGGACAACGCCGGCGTCATTCCGCCGCGGTGCGGGCCATGCGGTAGTGGGAGAGCATGGCGCGCAGCGCCGCCGGCTTCAGCGGCTTGTTCAGGATGCCGATGTCGGCGGCTTCCGCGGCGGCGCGCACCTTGGCGCTGCGGTCGGCGGTGATGAGCACCGCCGGCACCTTGCCCAGCTTCCAGCGCAGGGTGTTCACCGCATCGATGCCGTGCCCGCCGTCGAGATGGTAGTCCACCAAAGCGATGTCCGGCGTCGTGGCGGCCCGACGCACGGCTTCCAGGGCGCTCGCCGCGTCCGTGCCGGTGATCACCTCGCAGCCCCAGCCGGAGAGCAGCAGCACCATCCCCTCGAGGATGGACGGCTCGTTGTCGATGGCCAGCACGGTGAAGCCGGTGAGCGGCGCCCGGTTGCGCAGCGGCGCCATGGGGGCCGCGGCCTCCTCCGGCACCGGCACCGCGCCCGGCAGCTCCACGGTGAACACCGAGCCCATGCCCGAGGCGGACTTGACCGTGATGGGGTGCTCCAGCACCCGGGCGATGCGCTCCACGATGGACAGGCCGAGGCCGAGCCCGCGCGCCTCCCGCGCTCCCCGGTCGAGCCGCTGGAACTCCTGGAAGATCAGCTTCTGCGCCGATTGCGGGATGCCCACGCCGGTGTCGTGCACCTCCACCCGCACCCGCCCCTTGTGGCGGCGGCAGCCCACCAGGATGCGCCCGCGCGGGGTGTATTTCACCGCGTTGGAGATCAGGTTCTGCAGCAGCCGCCGCAGCAGCCGGCGGTCGGAGCGCACCGCCAGCGAGCAGGGCATGAAGGTGAACTGGAGGTTCTTCTCCCGCGCCAGGGGGGCGAACTCCATCTCCAGCTGCTTCAGCACGTCGGTGATGCGGAAGGCGGACGGCTCGGGACGCAGGGCGCCGCTGTCGAGGCGGGAGATGTCGAGCAGCGCGGCGAGGATCTCCTCCACCGCCTCCAGCGAGGCATCCACATTGCCGGCGAGGCGCTGCTCCTCAGCGCTCCGGGCGCGCTCCACAAGGCTCGTCACATAGAGCCGCGCGGCGTTGAGCGGCTGGAGGATGTCGTGGCTCGCGGCGGCGAGGAAGCGCGTCTTGGAGAGGTTGGCCTCCTCGGCCTCGCCCTTGGCCTTCTGCAGCGCCTCGTTGAGATGCTCCAGCGCCTCGGTGCGCTCGCGCACCCGCCGCTCCAGGGTCTCGTTGGCCCGCTCCAGCGCCTTGGCGGCGTCCACCGAGGCGCTGATGTCGGTGAAGCTCACGACGATGCCGGAATCCGGCACCGGGTCGGACCGGGCCTCGATCACCGCGCCGCGCACCGTCAGGCGCTCCGAGAAGGAGCGGTCCGGGCTGGCATAGCGCGACACCCGCCCGTTGGTGCTGAGGCTGGCGCCATCGGGCGGCACCTGCTCCAGGATGTCGCGCAGCGGCACGCCGACGGCATAGCAGTCCGCCGGCAGGTCGAGCATCGCGGCGAACTGGCGGTTCCAGCAGGTAAGCTTCAGATCGCGGTCGAACACCGCGATGCCCTGGCCCACGTGGTCGATGGCGTTCTGCAGCAGCTCGCGATTGTACTGGATGGCGGCGGAGGCATCGTCCAGCAGCTTCCGGGCGGCCTTGAGCGACACCGCCTTCTTGCTCAGCAGCAGGGACAGCACGAGGCGCGAGGAGGCGGCGCCCACCGCCGAGGCGAGCAGGTGCTCGGCAAAGCGCACGGTCCCGGCATCGGCCTCGCGCGCCGGATCGAGCGAGATGCCGCGGGC
>JAFIHR010000196.1 GCA_017849325.1 Xanthobacter autotrophicus
GAGATCGCCGTCGCCCTGCGCCAGACCCAGCGGATGGAGACGGGGGTCGATTTCCAGGCGCTGCGCGGCCTTGCCACCAAGGTCAGCGAGGCGGCGGGGCGGCCCATGTCGCGCTCCAAGGCCGTCGTCGGCGAGGACGTGTTCACCCATGAATCGGGCATCCACGTCTCCGGCCTGCTGAAGGACCGGGCGACCTACGAGGCCCTCAACCCTGCCCTGTTCGGCCGCGAGCACAAGCTGGTGCTGGGCAAGCATTCGGGCCTGGCCGCCATCGAGAAGGCGCTGGCCGACGAAGGGCTGGCGGTGGACGAGGCGCGCGGCCGCGCCATTCTCGCCCGGGTGCGCGAGCATGCCATCCGCACCAAGCAGGGCGTTTCGCCGGAAGTGCTGCGGCGCTTCTACGAGGACAGTTTCACCGAGGAGGCGCTGAAGCGCCGCCACGCTGCTGTGATGGGAGCCTGAACCCCATGATCATGGGTAACCGCAAGTCTCGCGGGGCGGACGTGGCCTCGGGCGTGGCAAAGCTGAAGGAGGATGCCCTGGGCAAGACCACTCCCGCGCGGGCGCTGCCGGCCTCCCAGTGCTCCGTCTGGTCGCTGATCCGCGAGGACGTGAACTGCGTGAAGTCGCGTGATCCCGCGGCGCGCAACACCTTCGAGATCATCCTCACCTATCCGGGCGTGCACGCGGTGATCTGGTATCGCTTCGCCAACCGCCTGTGGCGGCGGGGCATCAAGTTCCCGGCGCGCTTCCTGTCCTGGCTCGGGCGCTTCTTCTCCAACGTGGACATCCATCCCGGCGCCACCATCGGCCACCGCTTCTTCATTGATCATGGTGCCTGCGTGGTGGTCGGCGAGACCGCGGAGGTCGGGGACGACGTGACGCTCTATCACGGCGTGACCCTGGGCGGCACGTCCTGGACCCCCGGCAAGCGCCACCCCACCCTGCGCGACGGCGTGCTGGTGGGCGCGGGAGCGAAGATCCTCGGCCCCATCACGGTGGGCGAGAACTGCCGCATCGGAGCCAATTCGGTGGTGATCGAGGACGTTCCCCCCGGCATGACGGTGGTGGGCATTCCCGGCCGCATCGTGAAGGCGACCACCGAGCGCCGCCGCGTGGGCGACGGCCGTATCGATCTTGAGCATCACCTCATGCCGGACCCGGTGGGCGAGGCGGTGGTCTCCTTGCTCGATCGCATCGAATTCCTGGAGGCACGGCTCTTGCACTTGCAGGGGGAACTGCATCGCGAGCGCAGCTCAACGGCGGACGAAGCAGCGTGAAGTTCGAGAATATCCCCGTCTTGCACCGGGGAGCGGGGTGTCTCCCGCTGTGGGAAAACGTTCACTGGAGGTCCTGATGTCCGTTCTCGACGAATTGAAAACCCTCTCCAGCGCGGAGGAATTTTTCGAGAAGCTCGGCGTGTCCTACGAGCCCGAGGTGTTGCAGGTGCTGCGCCTGCACATCCTGCGGCGCATGGGCCAGTATCTGGTGTCGGAGGACTTCTCCGGCATGGAGGACGCGCAGATCTTCGAGGCCGCCAAGGTCAACCTCGAGAAGGCCTACCAGGATTTCATCGAGTCCAATCCCATGGCGGAACGCGTCTTCAAGGTTCTGAAGGAGCACGATCCCAACCGTCCCAAGGCTGCGCCTAAGCCTGCGTTCGTGCAGATCGGTACGTTGAACACCAACACCGATCCCACATGACGCAAGTGTCGCTTCTGCGACACCGGGACGGCTGCCCTCCCCTCGCGGCTCATTTTTCAAAGGGTATTGCGAGGGTTGACCATTCTTTCATCGCGCCGGCGGGACCGGCTGATGCGAGGGGAGGGCAGAAGATTTTTGGCCGGTATGGGAAGGGGGCATTTTTCGAACCTTCCGGCACCGGTCGGCCTTTTGATTGAAACGTTGGGGTCTGACGAGACTTGATCCCGAGGGGCGTTGCGCTCCCTCCATTTTTTCCCGGGGCTTTTCGCCCTCAAAGCCGGATCCGTTGGGATCCGGCTTTTTTGCCTTTGGCGCCGGGCGATGCCGCGGGCAGGGAGGGGCCGGCCGCTGCCGCCTTGCGGCGCGGCGGGAGAGGGTGCACATCCTCCCATCATCCGTTGAAAAACGCCCGCTGGGCAGAGGCCGTCATGACCGAGGAGACGCCGCCCCACCGTCGCAGCCTGCACAGCCGGCGCCAGACGCCGGTCCTCTGCGCCATCTGCGGCGGCAGCTTTTCCCGCGGCAACGTGGTGCCGGTGGGCGTGCTGCGGCCGCAGCTCGTGTCCTATATCTGCACGGCGGCGAAGCCGGTGAAGCCGGAAGACTTCATCTGCCGCGACGACCTCTCCAAGCTGCGCGCCGGCTATGTGGCCGGCCTCCTGGAGAGCGAGCATGGCGCCCTCTCCCAGCTGGAGGAGCAGGTGCTGCGCAGCCTTGCCGCCAACGAGACCCTGGCGGAGGACGTAGAGCGCTCGTTTGTGCGCAACCGCACCCTCGGCGACCGCCTGGCCGACGGCCTTGCCAGCTTCGGAGGTAGCTGGAGGTTCATCGGCCTGTTCGCGGTGATCCTCGCGGCGTGGATTGCCTACAATCTCATCACCGTGGGGCGGGCGCAGTTCGATCCCTATCCGTTCATCCTGCTCAACCTCGTGCTCTCGTGCCTCGCCGCCATCCAGGCGCCGATCATCATGATGAGCCAGAACCGGCAGGAGGCCCGCGACCGGGCCCGCGCGGAGAACGATTTCCGCGTCAACCTCAAGGCAGAGCTTGAGATTCGCCACCTGCACGAGAAGCTCGACCACCTCCTCACCCAGCAGTGGGAGCGGCTCGCCGAGATCCAGGAAATCCAGATCGACCTCTTGGAAACCATGGGCGGGCGCCGGCACTGACCGCCGCCGCGGACCCGGACGCGCGAGCGGGGGTGTTGAAGTGGCAACGGGCAACCTGCATAAGGGCGGAGCATGCCACTATTTGCGCAAGGCGGCCGTCTTGAACCCCTTGGCGGATGGGAGTAGTCAAGCGCCGCTCCTTTCTTGCAAAGGCCAAAGGCAAGTAGCCCGGGGACACGTGGATGGCCCGCAACAAGATCGCCCTCATCGGGGCCGGCCAGATCGGCGGCACGCTCGCCCTTCTCGCCGGACTGAAGGAGTTGGGCGACATCGTCTTGTTCGACGTGGCCGAGGGCGTGCCCCAGGGCAAGGCGTTGGATCTGGCGCAGCTTGCGCCGGTGGAAGGGTTCGACGCCGCCCTCGCCGGGGCCAACAGCTATGATGCCATTGCCGGCGCCGACGTGGTGATCGTCACCGCCGGCGTGCCGCGCAAGCCCGGTATGAGCCGCGACGACCTGCTGGCCATCAATCTCAAGGTGATGGAGCAGGTGGGCGCCGGCATCGCGAAATATGCGCCTGACGCTTTCGTCATCTGCATCACCAATCCGCTGGACGCCATGGTCTGGGCGCTGCAGAAGTCGAGCGGCCTGCCCAAGCAGAAGGTGGTGGGCATGGCGGGGGTGCTGGATTCCGCCCGCTTCCGCTCGTTCCTCGCCGAGGAGTTCGCCGTTTCGGTGGAGGATGTGACCGCCTTCGTCATGGGCGGGCACGGCGACACCATGGTGCCGCTGGTGCGCTATTCCACCGTGGGCGGCATCCCGGTGCCGGACCTCATCAAGATGGGCTGGAGCACCGAGGAGCGCATCGCCGCCATCGTCGAGCGCACCCGCAACGGCGGCGCCGAGGTGGTGAACCTGCTCAAGACCGGCTCGGCCTTCTATGCGCCGGCGGCCTCGGCCATCGCCATGGCCGACAGCTATCTGAAGGACAAGAAGCGCCTTCTGCCCGCGGCGGCGAGCCTCAACGGCGAGTATGGCCTCAGGGATCTCTATGTGGGCGTGCCCACCATCATCGGCGCGGCCGGGGTGGAGCGCATCGTCGAGGTGGACCTCGACCGTGCCGAGCGCGCCATGTTCGATAAGTCGGTTTCCGCCGTCGAAGGGCTGGTGGAGGCTTGTCTGAAGATCGCCCCCGATCTCGGGAGGTGATCGCAATGAGCAGGCGGCGGTTCCCCGGGAGCCGCCGTTTTCGTGCCGGTGAAGGTCCTTCGCCGGCGAAATGAAGGAGACGAATGTTCTGCCTCTCATGGGGCGTGGCTGAAGAGGGCGAATAATGCCCCGCCGATGACCACGCCTCCTCGTCATGGGGATGGGGACGGGCCGGGTTTCGCCGAGGCTGCAATGGCCGAAGGCGTCGGCACGCTCCAGGGGGAGGGAGCACTTCGCAACCCTTAGGGGACGAAGAGATGAATATTCACGAGTATCAAGCGAAAGCGCTCCTGAAGAAGTACGGCGCGCCGGTTTCCCGCGGCGTCCCGGTGCTCAAGGCGGAAGACGCCGAGGCGGCGGCCAAGGAGCTCGGCGGTCCGCTCTGGGTGGTGAAGTCCCAGATCCACGCCGGCGGCCGTGGCAAGGGCAAGTTCAAGGAGCCGGAAGCGGGCGAGAAGGGCGGCGTGCGCCTCGCCAAGTCCGTGGACGAGGTCAAGGAATTCGTCGGCCAGATGCTCGGCAAGACGCTGGTCACCGTGCAGACCGGCCCGGCCGGCAAGCAGGTGAACCGCCTCTACATCGAGGACGGCTCCGACATCGAGAAGGAATTCTATCTCTCCCTGCTGGTGGACCGCGCGACCTCGCGCGTCGCTTTCGTGGTGTCCACGGAAGGCGGCATGGAGATCGAGGAAGTGGCCCACAAGACCCCCGAGAAGATCATCACCTTCTCGGTGGATCCGGCCACCGGCGTGCAGGCCTTCCACGGCCGCAAGGTGGCCGAGGCCCTGGGCCTGTCCGGCGACCTCACCAAGCAGGCGGTGAAGCTGGTCGACTCGCTCTACACCGCCTTCGTCGACACCGACATGGCGATGCTCGAGATCAACCCGCTGATCATCACCAAGGACAATAACCTCAAGGTGCTCGACGCCAAGGTGTCGTTCGACTCCAACTCCCTCTATCGCCATCCCGACCTGGTCGAGCTGCGCGACCTGACGGAAGAGGACGAGAAGGAGATCGAGGCGTCCAAGTACGACCTCGCCTACATCGCCCTCGACGGCACCATCGGCTGCATGGTGAACGGCGCGGGTCTCGCCATGGCGACCCTCGACATCATCAAGCTCTACGGCGAAGAGCCGGCCAACTTCCTCGACGTGGGCGGCGGCGCCAACGAGGAGAAGGTGACGGCGGCCTTCAAGATCATCACCGCGGATCCCAATGTGAAGGGCATCCTGGTGAACATCTTCGGCGGCATCATGAAGTGCGACGTCATCGCCAACGGCGTGCTGGCGGCGGTGAAGGCGGTGGGTCTCGAGGTGCCGCTGGTGGTGCGCCTTGAGGGCACCAACGTGGAAGAGGGCAAGAAGATCATCCGCGAGAGCGGCCTGAACGTGATCCCCGCCGATGATCTCGATGATGCCGCGCAGAAGATCGTGGCGGCTGTGAAGAAGGAAGCTGCGTGATGTCCGTGCTGATCGACGCCAACACCAAGGTCATCACCCAGGGCTTCACCGGCAAGAACGGCACGTTCCACGCCGAGCAGGCCATCATGTACGGCACCAAGATGGTCGGCGGCACCTCGCCGGGCAAGGGTGGCTCGACCCACCTCGGCCTGCCGGTGTTCGACACCGTGCTGGAGGCCAAGGAGAAGACCGGGGCCGACGCCTCGGTGATCTACGTGCCGCCGCCCGGCGCCGCGGACGCCATCCTGGAGGCCATCGACGCGGAGATCCCGCTCATCGTCTGCATCACGGAAGGCATTCCGGTGATGGACATGGTGAAGGTGAAGCGTGCGCTCACCGGCTCCAAGTCGCGCCTCATCGGCCCCAACTGCCCGGGCATCGTCACCGCCGGCGAATCGAAGATCGGCATCATGCCGGCCAACATCTTCAAGCCCGGCTCGGTGGGCGTGGTCTCGCGCTCCGGCACGCTGACCTATGAGGCGGTGTTCCAGACCACCATGGAAGGCCTCGGCCAGACCTCGGCGGTGGGCATCGGCGGCGACCCGGTGAAGGGCACCGAGTTCATCGACGTGCTGGAGATGTTCCTGGCCGATCCCAAGACCACGTCGATCATCATGATCGGCGAGATCGGCGGCTCGGCCGAGGAAGAGGCGGCCGAGTTCATCGCCGCCGAGGCGAAGAAGGGCCGCAAGAAGCCGATGGTGGGCTTCATCGCCGGCCGCACCGCCCCTCCCGGCCGCCGCATGGGCCATGCCGGTGCCATCATCTCCGGCGGCAAGGGCGGCGCCGAGGACAAGATCGCGGCCATGGAAGCGGCCGGGATCAAGGTGTCTCCCTCTCCGGCCCGCCTCGGCAAGACCCTCGTGGAAGTGCTGAAGGGCTGAGCATCGACGGCGCCGGCCCCGCGCTCTCCGGAGCGGGGGCCGGCGTTCCCGATGCCGGACGACCGGACACGGCGCGAGGCGCGTCCGGTTCAAGAGCTGCGGGCCGGCACCGCCGGCCGGCCGGGACGTCGGAGGGCTGCGGGCCTGCCTTTCGCCGGCGCGCGCGGGAA
>JAFIHR010000197.1 GCA_017849325.1 Xanthobacter autotrophicus
GGGACCATCGTGGGCCGCGAGGGCGGCCCGAACGGCCTCGGTCGCCGCCTCGGTCACCTCCGGCTGTTCGCGCAAAAGACGGGGCAGCGGCCCGATGTTCATGGCGAGGTGCAGCGCGCGCTCGACGCGATGGCCGCCGGCCGGAATGTCCAGCGGGGCGATGTCGATGGCGCCGAAGCCGGCCTCCCGCAGGATCCGCTCCACCCGCGCCGGATCGGCGAAGGCGAACGGGCCGGGCGCGAACGGGTCGGCGGGGGGAGGGGGCTCGCGGAACAGGTGGAGCGCCGCCTCGAGCGGCACCATCATGAACGGATTGTCGTCGGGCGCGCGCCAGCACAGGAAGGTCAGCCGCCCGCCGTCGCGCAGCGCCCCGCGCAGGTTGGCGAAGGCGGCCACCGGATCGGCGAAGAACATCACGCCGAAGCGGGAGAAGACGGCATCATAGGCGCCCGCCGCAAAGCCGTGGGTCTGCGCGTCCGCCTCGGCGAAGGCGACGCCCGTCGCCTCCTCCTGCCCGGCGCGGTGGCGCGCCACGGCGAGCATGGCCGGGGAGATGTCGAGGCCGGTGACGCGGCCGCCGGGAGCGAGCCGGCGGGCGATCTGCAGGGTGGTGTCGCCGCAGCCGCAGCCCACGTCGAGGATCGCCTCTCCGGCCTGCGGCGCCAGGGCGTCGATCGCCGCGGCGGTGAGCGGGACGAACTGGATGTCGAGGTCGCGGTGGAGCGCGGTCCAGGCCTGCGCCCCGGGCGAGGTGGTCCAATATTCGCGCTGCGCCGCGTTCGGATCCTCGCCGGGCGCGTCGTCAAGCCTGTCCGTCATGGGGCGTGTCCTCGCAAGTTCGGGTCCGTTGGCGCCGCGCGCCTATCGTCCGCGCTGGTCCCAGGTCCCGCCCATGGTGGCGACGAGGTGGATGTAGTCGAACAGGTCGCTCAGCATGAAGTGCCGGTTCTCGATCGCCTTCATGTGGGCGACGGTGTGCGGGTCGCCTTCCAGATAGCGGAACGCCGTCGTGCGGAACTGCTCGGGCAGGCTGAGATTGAAGGGGGACGGCTGGGTGAGCATGCGGCAGATCTGGTCGAACAGCAGCCGGAACCGCTCGTCCTCGGGGTCCATGTAGACGTCCCCGAAATCCTCCTTGTAGCGCCCGAAAAGGGCGAGGTAGTCGGCGCTGTCTGGCTTGCTCTGCATTGAGCCCATCCGTCCCTGTCAGAAACACCACGGCATGAAACAGGTGCCATCAAAAACGATGCCAGCGCGGTTTACCAGCCGGTGGCGAGGTGCATCAAGCGCCGCGGCCCGTCGCCATGCTGCATCGCGAAGGCAGCTGGGATATCGTGGCGCGGTAACCGGAGGCATCGCAATGATCGAGGTGCGCCAGAGCGCCGGCGGGGATCCCCTGAAGTTCGCGGTGGTGGTGCGGGACGAGGCCGGGGAGACCCATCACGTGGTGACCATGTCTCCGGCCACCTACCAGGAGCTGACCGCCGGGGCGCAGAGCCCCGTGCGGTGCGTCGAGGCGGCGTTCCGCTTCCTGCTCGATCGGGAGGCGAAGGAGCAGATCCTCAGCCGCTTCGATATGGCGGTGGTGCCCCATTACTATCCGGATTTCGCGCGCGCCTTTCCCGACTACCTGGCGAAAGCGTGACGCCCGCGCGTGGGGCGCGGGCGTCTTGCAGGCCGGCTCAGGAGCGGTGCGCGGTCACTTCGCGCCGGTCACCAGCGGGCAGCCGCCATCGGCCAGCGGGCGGAAGGCCTCCTCGGCGGGGATCGTCGCCACGAGCTCGTAGATGTCCCACGGCCCCTTGGAATCGGCGGGCTTCTTCACCTTGAAGAGATACATGGGATGGGTGGCGCGGCCGTCGATGCGCACCTCGCCCTTGCCGAACAGCGGATCGTCGATGGGGGTGGCGCGCATCTGCGCCATCACCTTCGGCGCCTCCTTGGTCTTCGCGTCCTTGATGGCGTTGAGATAGTGCAGGGCGCTGGAATAGACGCCGGCCTGGGTCGAGGTCGGCATCTTGCCGCCGAACTTCTCGGCGAAGCGCTTGGAGAAGGCGCGGGTGTCGTCGTTGAGGTCCCAGTAGAAGGCTTCGGTGAGCAGCAGGCCCTGCGCCGCCGGGAGCCCCAGCGCCTTCACGTCCGAGGAGAAGATCAGCAGGCCGGCCAGCGCCTGTCCGCCCTGGGTGATGCCGAATTCGGCCGCCTGCTTGATGGCGTTGATGAGGTCGCCGCCCGCGTTGGCAAGGCCGATCACCTTGGCGCCGGAGGATTGCGCCTGGAGCAGGAAGGAGGAGAAGTCCGTGGCGCCGAGCGGATGCTTCACGCTTCCGGCCACCGTGCCGCCGGCCTTCTTCACGGCCGCAGAGGCGTCGCGCTCCAGCGCCGCGCCGAAGGCGTAGTCGGCCACGATGAAGTACCAGGGCGTGCCGCCCTGCTTGGTGATGGCGGCGCCGGTGCCGTTGGCGAGCGCCCAGGTGTCATAGGTCCAGTGCACCGTGTTGGGCGAGCATTTGGCGCCGGTGAGGTCGGACGTGCCGCCGCCGGAAACGAGGAAGATCCGGTTCTTCTCGCGCGTCACGTCGGCGATGGCGAGCGCCACCGAGGAGGTGGTGACGTCCATGATGGCGTCCACGCCCTCCTGGTCATACCACTTGCGGGCGATGGAGGAGCCCACGTCCGGCTTGTTCTGGTGGTCGGCGCCGACCACCTGCACCTTGAAGCCCTTGTTCTTGGCCATGAAGTCGTCGGCCGCCATCTGCGCGGCCACCACCGAGCCCGGCCCGGAGATGTCGGCATAGACGCCGGACATGTCGTTGAGCACGCCGAGCTTCACGGCGGTGTCCTCGGCATGGGCCGCCGCGGCGGCGACGCCGCAGAGCACGGCGGTCGCAAGCAGTTTCTTGAGTTTCACTGGTTTTCTCCCTCTGGTTTTCCGTTCTGACGCGGGATTGGAAAGATCGGCTCAGGCCATCTTGAGCGAAATGCCGCCATCCACCACGAGGTCGAGCCCCGTGACGTATTTGGATTCATCGCAGGCAAGGAACAGCGCGGCATAGGCGACGTCCCAGGCGGTGCCCATGTGGCCCATGGGGACCTGCGCGTCGCGGGTCTTCCACATGGCCTCCACGTCGCCGCCGGCATAGCTCTTCGCGAGCTGGGCGGACTTCTCCACCATGGGCGTCTTCATCAGGCCGGGCAGGATGGAGTTCACCCGGATGTGCTGCGGCGCGTACTGCGCGGCGGTGGTGCGCGAGAGGTGGTTCATGGCCGCCTTGGTCGCGTAATAGGTGGCATAGGGCACGCCGGTGTAGCGGATCGAGGCGATGGACGAGATGTTGATGATGGAGCCGCCGCCCTGGCGTTCCATCACCGGGATGACGTGCTTCATGGCGAGGAAGCAGCTCTTGAGGTTCACCGCGAACACGCGGTCCCAGTCCTCCTCTGGCAGCTCCACCACCCCGCCGACTTCCGCCAGCCCCACATTGTTGTCGAGCACGTCGATGCGCCCGAAGCGCTCCATGCAGGTGGCGACGAGCGCGGCGACGTCGTGCGCCTTGGACACGTCGGCCCGGAAGGAGTCGGCCTCGCCGCCCTCCGAGCGAATGATCTGCGCGGTCTCGGCGGCGGCATCCCCATTGATATCGGCGCAGAACACCTTCGCCCCCTCGCGGGCGAACAGCACGGCGGCGGCCTTGCCGTTGCCCCAGCCGGCGCCCACCGAGCCGGCGCCCACCACGAGCGCCGTCTTCCCCTCCAGACGTTGAGCCATTTCCTTCCTCCTTGCCAATGGCGCGCCGGTTGCTCCGGCGTCGGTCATGTCTTCGGCGCGGCCGGACCGCCGCTGGCCGGGCCTTGCGCGATCTCGGCGCGCAGCGCGGTCTTGAGGATCTTGCCGTAGTTGCTCTTGGGCAGATCGGCGCGGCGCTCGTAGCGCTTCGGCCGCTTGAAGCGGGCGATATGGGCGAGGCAGTGGGCGTCGAGCTCGGCATCGCTCACCGCGGCGCCGGGGAGGGTGACCACATAGGCCACCACATTCTCCCCCCATTCGGGATCGGGCTCGCCCACCACGCACACCTCCGCCACCGCCGGGTGGGTGAGCAGGGCCTCCTCCACCTCGCGCGGATAGATGTTCGTGCCGCCCGAGATGATCACGTCCTTCGAGCGGTCGGTGAGGGTGAGGAAGCCGTCGGCGTCCAAGCGCCCGAGGTCGCCGGTGAACAGCCAGCCGTCGCGGATGGCCTCGGCGGTGGCGGCGGGGTTGCGCCAGTAGCCGAGCATCACGGGGGCGCCGCGCACCAGGATCTCGCCGGTCTCGCCGGCAGGCACGGTGCGCCCGTCCACGTCGGCGATGCGCACCTCCACGCAGCTCTGCGCTGTGCCGACGGAGGCGAGGCGGGCGATGGCCTCCGGCGTCGTGGCGTCGGCATGCCAGTGGCGGGCGAGGGCCGTGATGGTCATGGGGCTCTCGCCCTGGCCGTAGATCTGGACGAAGCGCTGCCCCATCACGGCGATCGCCTGCCGAAGGTCGGCGAGATACATGGGCGCGCCGCCATAGATGATGGTCTTGATGCCGCTGCCGTCCCCGCCCCGCCGCGTCGCGGCCTCGGTGAGGCGGCGCACGATGGTGGGCGCGGCGAAGAAGGTGAGGTTGCCCACCTGACGGCCGAGGTCGAGCACCTCGTCGGCGTCGAAGCCGCCCGACGCCGGCACCACATGGCGGGCGGCAAGGCGCACGTGGATGAAATTGTAGAGCCCGGCGCCGTGGGACATGGGCGCGGCATAGACGATGGCATCCTCCGGGCGCGCCGCGTCCACGTCGGCGAGGTAGGCGAGCGACATGGCGACGAGGTTGCCGTGGCCCAGCATCACGCCCTTGGGACGGCCGGTGGTGCCGGAGGTGTAGAACAGCCAGGCGAGGTCGTCGTCGGCCCGCGCGACAGGCTCGGGCAGGGGCACGGCCGCCGCCATGGCGGCATAGGCCGCGCTCTCCACGTCCATGAAGGGCGGCAGGGATTCGTCCGCGGCCACCTCGGCCAGCGCCTCCAGGGTGTGGTCGGCGCAGAAGGCGAGCCGGACCTCGGCATCGGCGAAGATCCACGCGGCCTCGCGCCCGTGCAGCTTGGCGTTCACCGGCACCGCCGCGGCGCCGGCCCACCAGATGCCATAAAGGCATTCGAGATATTCGGTCCGGTTGGTCATGAAGACGCCGACGCGGTCGCCCGGCACGACGCCGTGCTGCTCCCTCAGGGCGCGGGCGATGGCGCCGGCCCGGCGGGCGAATTCCGCATAGTCGGCGACAACCGCCGCCCCGCGCAGCAGCGCCGGAGCCTGAGGAAAGAGCCGGCCGCTCGCCTGGAGCCAGAGCGCGATGTTCATGGCCGGCGCGCCTCGCGGGTCGCGGTCCGGACGTCGTGCCGTCCGGCGAGGAGGCGGGCAGGGTGCCGGGTGGCTCGCTGCGAAGAACAGGTGAGGCAGGCGCGCACGAAGGCGGCCCCGGCGGCGCGTGGGCCGCGGTGGTTTGGCGTCATGTTTCCTTCCCCGCCGGGACGGTTCTTCCCGGCCGCGCCGGTGAGCCGGCGTCGGTGCGTTGTGTCGCGTCTCCACGTAACCTCTGGTCTGGGGGGCGCGGCAACGCGTAGAATTACGCAATTCTGTTTTCGGACGGAGGAATGGGTGAGCCCTGAGCGCGACGAGCTCGCATTGGCCTTTCGCTGCGCGCCCGTGGCGCTCGCGCTGTCGCGCTACCGCATCATCGAGGTCTGCAACGATGCCTTCGCGCAGCTTTTCCGGCGCGATGCCGATGCGCTCACCGGAAAGTCGCTGGCCCAGCTCTATCCCACCGTGGATGCCTTTGCCGAGGTGGTGGACCGCTGGCTCGGCCCGCTGCGGGACACCGGCCAGTTCGCTGACGAGCGCTTCATGCGGCGCTGCGACGGCGAGGTGTTCTGGTGCCGGGTCGCCGGCCGCACCATGACCCCAGCCGATCCGCTCGCGCTGGCGGTGTGGAGCTTTTCCGAGCTGCGCACGCCGGTGCATCTGAATGCCGCCTTGTCGGGCCGCGAGCGGGATGTCGCCTGGCATGTGGCGCGCGGCCTCACGAGCAAGGAGATCGCCAAGCTGCTGGGGCTCTCGCCCCGCACGGTGGAGGGCCACCGGCTGCGCCTCATGCGCAAGCTCGAGGTCGCCAATGCGGTGGAGCTGAAGGCGGTGATGGAAGCCCTGCCCGGTTGAGGTATGGTTGCCACGGGCACGCCGGAGTGCCCCTCGTCCAGCCCTCGGTCCCGGACGGGGCGAGCGCCGCGTTGCGCCGGCCGGCCAGGCTTTCTCACCAAGCCGCAGGTTCGCGATGGAAGACAATGAGAGCCCCGATGTCCGGGGGATCCGCGCGCTCATCGAGCGCCAGTTCAAGAGCCTGAGCTGGGCGGACGGGCGGCGGCCTGATCTCACCGGATTCGCCGCGGATTTCACGCCCGACGCGCTGCTTCATCCCTCCCTTCGTCCCTTGCGGCCGCAGTCCATCCGGCAGTTTTCGGACCGCATGGCGTCGCTCGCGGGAACCACGCTGCGCAGCTTCGAGGAGACGGTGCTCGCAAGCA
>JAFIHR010000198.1 GCA_017849325.1 Xanthobacter autotrophicus
AGATGGTGATGCCGGGAGACAACGTGTCCATGGACGTGGCGCTGATCGTGCCGATCGCCATGGAAGAGAAGCTGCGCTTCGCCATCCGCGAGGGCGGCCGCACCGTCGGTGCCGGCGTCGTCGCATCCATCATCGAGTGATTCAAGCAAGAAGAAACGGGAACGCGCGTTTCGCGCGCAACGCGGCGCGCGTTCCTTTTTTCCGGAGCCTTTGAGCCATGAACGGCCAGAACATTCGAATTCGCCTGAAGGCGTTCGATCACCGCATCCTCGATGCGTCGACGCGTGAGATCGTCGCCACGGCCAAGCGCACGGGTGCGCAGGTGCGCGGCCCGATTCCGCTGCCGACGCGGATCGAGAAGTTCACCGTCAATCGCTCTCCGCACATCGACAAGAAGTCGCGTGAGCAGTTCGAGATGCGGACCTATAAACGCCTGCTCGATATCGTCGATCCGACGCCCCAGACGGTGGACGCGCTGATGAAGCTCGACCTCGCCGCCGGCGTCGACGTCGAAATCAAGCTCTGATTGAGAGGCGAGGAGACACGACCATGCGGTCAGGCGTCATCGCCCAGAAGGTCGGCATGACCCGCATCTTCACCGATGCCGGAGAGCACGTGCCGGTCACTGTGCTGAAGGTTGAGAGCTGCCAGGTGGTTGCCCACCGCACGCTCGACAAGAATGGCTATGTGGCGGTCCAGCTCGGTGCCGGACAGCGCAAGCCGAAGAACATCACCCGCGCCGAGCGTGGCCACTTCGCGGTCTCCCAGGTGGAGCCGAAGCGCAAGATGGCCGAGTTCCGGGTGCCGGAAGAGGCGCTGATCCCGGTCGGCGCCGAGATCACGGTCGATCATTTCGTGGTCGGCCAGTACGTGGACGTGACCGGCACCACCATCGGCAAGGGCTTTGCCGGCGGCATGAAGCGGCACAATTTCGGTGGTCTGCGTGCCACCCACGGCGTGTCCATCTCGCATCGTTCGATCGGTTCGACCGGCGGCCGCCAGGACCCCGGCAAGACCTTCAAGAACAAGAAGATGCCGGGTCACATGGGCGATGTCACGGTCACCACCCAGAACCTCAAGGTGGTGATGACCGACGTCGAGCGCGGCCTGATCGCGGTCGAGGGCGCCGTCCCCGGCCATGCGGGCGGCTGGATCACCGTGCGCGACGCGGTGAAGAAGCGGCTGCCGGAAGCTGCTCCGAAGCCGGGCGCGTTCAAGCTGAACGGCGCCGGCGAGGTGGTCGGCGAGGCGCAGACCGATGCCGCCCCGGCGGCCGAGGCCACCAACGAGGAGGGCGCGTGATGGAAATCGCCGTCAAGACGCTCGACGGAGCCGATGCCGGCTCGGTGACGCTGTCGGATGAGATCTTCGGTCTCGACCCGCGCGCCGACATCCTGCACCGCTGCGTGACCTGGCAGCTCTCGCGCCGCCAGGCCGGCACGCACCGCACCAAGGGCCGTTCGGAGATCAACCGGACGACCAAGAAGATGTACAAGCAGAAGGGCACCGGCAACGCCCGTCACGGCGCGGCCTCGGCGCCGCAGTTCCGCGGCGGCGGTCGTGCCTTCGGCCCGGTGGTGCGTTCGCACGCCATCGACCTGCCGAAGAAGGTGCGCGCCCTGGCGCTGAAGCATGCCCTGTCTTCCAAGGTGAAGGCGGAGCAGATCGTGGTGGTCGACACCGTGTCGCTCACCGATCCGAAGACCAAGGCCCTGAAGGAGCGCTTCGCGAAGCTCGGCTGGGCGTCGGTGCTGATCGTGGACGGGTCGCAGGTGGATGGGAACGTGGCGCTCGCCGCCCGCAACCTTCCCTATGTGGACGTGCTCCCGATCCAGGGCATCAACGTCTACGACATCCTGCGCCGCGACACCCTGGTGCTGACCAAGGCCGCCGTGGACGCGCTGGAGGCGCGCTTCAAATGAGCACGCGCAACATCGAGCCGCGTCATTACGACGTGATTCTCTCGCCCGTCATCACCGAGAAGGCGACGAACGCGAGCGAATACAACAAGGTCGTCTTCAACGTCGCGAAGACCGCCACCAAGCCGGCCATCAAGGAGGCGGTGGAGAAGCTTTTCGACGTGAAGGTGAAGAGCGTCAACACGCTGGTCCGCAAGGGCAAGACGAAGTTCTTCAAGGGCCGCAAGGGCGTCCAGAGCGACGTCAAGAAGGCTATCGTGACCCTCGAAGAGGGCCAGAAGATCGACATCACCACGGGCCTGTGAGCGAGGGAACGGAACTAAGACCATGGCGCTGAAGCATTTCAAGCCGGTCACGCCGAGCCTCCGCCAGCTCGTGATCGTGGACCGCTCGGCCCTCTACAAGGGCAAGCCGGTGAAGACCCTGACCGAGGGCAAGAGCTCGGCGGGCGGACGCAACAACACGGGCCGCATCACGGTGCGGTTCCGCGGCGGTGGTCACAAGCAGACCTATCGTCTGGTGGACTTCAAGCGCGGCAAGCGCGGCATGCCGGCCCAGGTGGAACGGATCGAATACGATCCCAACCGCTCGGCCTTCATCGCCCTCATCAAGTATGAGGACGGCGAGCTCGCCTACATCCTGGCGCCGCAGCGCCTCGCGGTGGGCGACAGCGTGATCGCCGGCGACCAGGTGGACGTGAAGCCGGGCAATGCCGGCCCGCTGTCCTCGCTCCCGGTGGGCACCATCGTCCACAATGTGGAGATGAAGATTGGCAAGGGCGGCCAGATCGCCCGCTCCGCCGGCACCTATGCGCAGATCGTCGGCCGTGACCAGGGCTACGTGATCCTGCGCCTCAATTCCGGTGAGCAGCGCCTCGTGCACGGGGCGTGCTACGCCACCGTGGGCGCGGTCTCGAACCCCGACCACATGAACATCTCGCTCGGCAAGGCCGGGCGTAACCGCTGGCTCGGCCAGCGTCCGCACAATCGCGGCGTCGTCATGAACCCGGTGGACCACCCCCACGGCGGCGGCGAAGGCCGCACCTCGGGCGGCCGGCATCCGGTCACGCCCTGGGGTATCCCCACTAAGGGCAAGAAGACCCGCAGCAACAAGGCGACGGACAAGTTCATCGTGTCCAGCCGCCACAAGCGGAAGAAGTGAGGGCCTGACGCATGTCTCGTTCGGTTTGGAAAGGCCCGTTCGTCGACGGCTATCTGCTGAAGAAGGCGGAAGCCGCTCAGGCGTCTGGCCGCAGGGATGTGATCAAGATGTGGAGCCGGCGCTCCACCATCCTGCCCCAATTCGTGGGCTTAACCTTCGGCGTCTACAACGGGCACAAGCACGTTCCCGTTGCGGTCACCGAGGACATGATCGGCCAGAAGTTCGGCGAGTTCGCGCCGACCCGTACCTATTACGGACACGCGGCCGACAAGAAGTCGAAGCGGCGGTGAGCGATCATGGGTAAGCAGGCAAAGCCGCGCGCGCTCGCGGACAACGAAGCCAAGGCGGTGGCCCGGAATCTCCGGGTGTCGCCGCAGAAGCTGAACCTCGTCGCGGGCCTGATCCGCGGCAAGAAGGTGGCGACGGCGCTCGCCGATCTCGAGTTCTCCCACAAGCGGATCGCCCGCGATGTGAAGAAGTGCCTCGAGAGCGCGATCGCCAATGCCGAGAACAACCACGAGCTCGACGTGGACGACCTGATCGTCGCCGAGGCGCACGTGGGCAAGGGGCTGGTCATGAAGCGGTTCTCGCCGCGGGCGCGCGGTCGCGCCTCGCGCATCGAGAAGCCCTTCTCCCACATCACCATCGTGGTGCGGGAAGTCGAGGAGCGGGCCTGATGGGTCAGAAGGTCAATCCGGTCGGGCTCCGGCTCGGCATCAACCGTACGTGGGACTCGCGCTGGTTCGCCAACAAGGGCGAATACGGCCAGCTCCTGCACGAGGACATCAAGATCCGCGAGATGCTGATGAAGCAGCTCAAGCAGGCGGCGGTGTCCAAGGTGGTGATCGAGCGCCCGCACAAGAAGTGCCGCGTGACCATCTACTCGGCGCGTCCGGGCGTGGTCATCGGCAAGAAGGGCGCGGACATCGACAAGCTGCGCAAGAAGGTGGCGGAGATGACCTCCTCGGAGGACTTCATCAACATCGTCGAGGTGCGCAAGCCCGAGATCGACGCGCGCCTCGTGGCCGAGTCCATCGCCCAGCAGCTCGAGCGCCGCGTGGCGTTCCGCCGCGCCATGAAGCGCGCGGTCCAGTCGGCCATGCGTCTCGGCGCCGAGGGCATCCGCATCAACTGCTCGGGTCGCCTGGGCGGCGCGGAGATTGCCCGCCTGGAGTGGTACCGCGAGGGCCGGGTCCCGCTGCACACCCTGCGCGCGGACGTGGACTACGGCACCGCCACTGCGTTCACCACCTACGGCACCTGCGGTGTCAAGGTGTGGATCTTCAAGGGCGAGATCCTGGAGCACGATCCCATGGCCCAGGACAAGCGCCTGGCCGAGCAGGAAGCGGGTCCCTCGTCCCAGCGTCAGCCTCGCCGGGAGCGCGGCGACCGTGATCGCGATCGTGATCGCGATCGTGGCCACGATCGCGCCTGACGGCCGGTAACGGAAAGAAGGCGATCAAGCCATGCTGCAACCCAAGCGCACCAAGTTCCGCAAGCAGTTCAAGGGACGCATCCACGGCGTCGCCAAGGGCGGCACGGAGCTGAACTTCGGCGAATTCGGCCTGAAGGCCCTCGAGCCCGAGCGCGTCACCGCGCGCCAGATCGAGGCGGCCCGCCGCGCCATGACCCGTCACATGAAGCGTGCCGGGCGCGTGTGGATCCGCGTGTTCCCTGACGTGCCGGTCTCGTCCAAGCCCACCGAGGTGCGTATGGGTAAGGGCAAGGGCGCGCCGGAATACTGGGCGGCCAAGATCAAGCCCGGCCGCATCATGTTCGAGATCGACGGGGTGAGCGTCGAGACCGCGCGCGAGGCGCTGACCCTCGCGGCGGCGAAGCTGCCCATCAAGACGCGCTTCATCCAGCGCATCGCGGAGTGAGGAGAGGCTCATGAAAGCCGAGGACGTTCGGGCCCTGAGCTCCGATCAGCTCGCCGATGAGCTGCTGAAGCTCAAGAAGGAGCAGTTCAACCTGCGTTTCCAGAAGGCCACCGGCCAGCTGGAAAATACGGCGCGCTCGCGCCAGATCCGCCGCGACATCGCGCGGATCAAGACCATCGAGAACCAGAAGCGCGCCCCTGCGGCGCCGAAGGCGAAGTGAGGAAGCGATGCCGAAGCGCGTGCTCCAGGGCGTCGTGGTGAGCGACAAGACTGACAAGACCGTGGTGGTCCGGGTGGAGCGCCGCTTCACCCATCCGCTGCTGAAGAAGACCGTTCGCCGGTCCAAGAAGTATCACGCCCATGACGAAGAGAATGTCTGGCACGTGGGTGATACGGTGTGGATCGAGGAGCACCGGCCCATTTCCAAGCTGAAGAACTGGATCGTGATCCAGGGCGAGAAGCGGGCGGTGGTCTGAGGAGTTTCCCGTCCGGACACGTTCGGGCGGGGAGGGTGCTCCGATGCTGGGTCCGTCGCCTCCACCAGGGCGAGAGGAGACCGCATCGCGGCGAAATCCGTGTTTCGATGAGCGGGCACGGAATTGAGGTTCAAGGCAAGGCCGGTCTCCGGCCCGGCCGGATGACGAGAACAGGTGCGTCATGATCCAGATGCAGACCAATCTCGACGTGGCGGACAACTCCGGTGCGCGTCGCGTCATGTGCATCAAGGTGCTTGGCGGCTCCAAGCGGAAGTATGCCCATGTGGGCGACATCATCGTGGTGTCGGTCAAGGAGGCGATCCCGCGCGGCCGCGTGAAGAAGGGCGACGTGATGAAGGCCGTGGTGGTGCGCACCGCGAAGGACATCCGTCGCGGCGACGGCTCGGTGATCCGCTTCGACAAGAACGCGGCCGTGCTGATCAACAACAACAAGGAGCCGGTGGGCACCCGCATCTTCGGCCCGGTTCCGCGCGAGCTGCGCTCGAAGAACCACATGAAGATCATCTCGCTGGCGCCGGAGGTGCTGTGATGGCCGCGAAGATCAAGAAGGGCGACAAGGTCGTCGTCCTCGCCGGCCGCGACAAGGGCCGCACCGGCGAGGTCATCCAGGTGATGCCGAAGGAAGAGCGCGCGCTCGTCCGCGGTGTGAACATTGTCAAGCGCCACCAGCGCCAGACGGCGAACCAGGAAGGCGGGATCATCTCCAAGGAGGGGCCCATCCACCTGTCGAGCATCGCCATTGCCGATCCCAAGGACGGCAAGCCGACCCGCGTCGGCTTCCAGGTGCTGGAGGACGGGACCAAGGTCCGCGTGGCCAAGCGTTCCGGGGAGAAGATCGATGGCTGAGGAATCCTACGTCCCCAAGCTGCGCGCCCACTATGACCAGGTGGTGCGCCCGAAGATGATCGAAGAGTTCGGCTACAAGAACCCCATGCAGGTTCCGGCCATCGAGAAGATCGTCATCAATATGGGTGTGGGCGAAGCGACCGCCGACACCAAGAAGGCGACCACCGCCGCCGCCGACCTGGCGCAGATCGCCGGCCAGAAGCCGGTGCTGACCCGGGCGCGCAAGGCGATCTCGAACTTCAAGCTGCGCGAGAACCAGCCGGTGGGCACCAAGGTGACCCTGCGCAAGGTGCGCATGTACGAGTTTCTGGATCGCCTCGTGACCATGGCGCTGCCGCGGGTGCGAGACTTCCGGGGCCTCAACCCCAAGAGCTTCGATGGCCGCGGCAACTACGCCATGGGCATCAAGGAGCACATCGTGTTCCCCGAGATCAACTACGACAAGGTCGAGCAGATCTGGGGCATGGACATCATCGTGTGCACCACCGCCAAGACCGACGACGAGGCGCGGGCCCTGCTGAAGGCCTTCAACTTCCCGTTCCGGCAGTGAGCCTGAGGCGCCGCGCGATTGCGGCGCCTTCCTCCGTCGGCTAAGGGACGGCGCGGGGACAGGATCAGAGGATTTTGGACTTCGAGTGATTTTCCGGCCGTGAGGGGTGGCGACCACCGCCTCAGACGCGGAGAACAGGAGCAAGAGATGGCGAAGAAGAGCGCGATCGAGACGAACGAGCGCCGCCGCAAGATGGCCCAGGGCCAGGCGGCGAAGCGCGCGAGTCTGAAGGCGATCGTGATGGACAAGAACGCGACCATCGAGGAGCGCTTCGCGGCGTCCTTGAAGCTCGCGCAGATGCCGCGCAACGCGGCGAAGATCCGCATCCGCAACCGCTGCGAGGTGACGGGCCGTCCGCGCGCGTACTACCGCAAGCTCAAGATGAGCCGCGTGGCGCTGCGCGAGATGGGCAATCAGGGGATGATCCCCGGCCTCGTGAAGTCGAGCTGGTGAGGAGCGCGCCATGTCCGTGAACGATCCCATCGGCGATCTCATCACCCGCATCCGCAACGCCCAGATGCGGCGCAAGGAGAAGACCTCGACGCCGGGCTCGCGCCTGCGCGCGTCGGTCCTCGACGTGCTGCGCGACGAGGGCTACATCCGCGGCTACACCTCCACCGACCACGGCAGCGGCCGCTCGGAGTTCGAGATCGAGCTCAAGTATTTCGACGGCCAGCCGGTGATCCGCGAGATCGCCCGGGTGTCGAAGCCCGGCCGGCGCGTGTACGCCTCGGTCAAGAACCTGCCGCGGGTCGCCAACGGCCTCGGCATCGCCGTCGTCTCCACGCCCCAGGGCGTGATGGCCGACCACGACGCCCGCGACAAGAATGTCGGCGGCGAAGTGCTCTGCACCGTGTTCTAAAGGAAGGGAAGGACGACATGTCGAAGATCGGCAAATTGCCCGTCGCCATCCCTTCTGGCGTTTCCGCCAGCCTGGACGGCCAGACGGTGAAGGTGAAGGGCCCCAAGGGTGCCCTGGAAGTGACGCTGGTCGATGAGATCGGCGCCGAGATCAAGGGCTCCGAGATCGTCGTCGCCATGCGCGGCGAGACCACCCGCCACAAGGCCATGTGGGGCATGTCCCGCACCCTGGTGGCGAACGTGGTGGAGGGGGTCTCCAAGGGCTTCGAGAAGAAGCTGGAGATCACCGGCGTGGGCTACAAGGCGGCGGTGCAGGGCAAGACCCTGAACCTGTCGCTCGGCTACAGCCACGACGTGCTCTATCCGATCCCCGAGGGGATCCAGATCACCACGCCGAAGCCCACCGAGGTGCTGATCGCCGGCATCGACCGCCAGAAGGTCGGTCAGGTGGCGGCCGAGATCCGCGAGTTCCGCGGCCCCGAGCCCTACAAGGGCAAGGGCGTCAAGTACGCGGGCGAGTTCATCTTCCGCAAGGAAGGCAAGAAGAAGTGAGGATGGCGAACCATGGCTAAGGATCTTCAGGCGCAGGCGCGCCGCAAAGCCAAGGTGCGCCGCGCTATCCGCGCTGCCGCGAACGGGCGTCCGCGCCTCAGCGTGCACCGCACCTCGCAGCACATCTATGCGCAGGTCATCGACGACGCGAACGGCGCGACCCTCGCCTCCGCCTCCACCCTGGAAAAGGAGCTGCGCGGGCAGCTCAAGACCGGGGCGGACACCGACGCCGCCAAGGCGATCGGCAAGCTGGTGGCGGAGCGGGCGGTGGCCAAGGGCGTGTCGGAGGTCGTCTTCGACCGCGGCGCTTACATCTATCATGGGCGCGTCAAGGCGCTCGCTGAGGGCGCCCGCGAAGGCGGCCTTCAGTTCTGACGCGAGGACGACAAAATGGCCCGTGAACGGGAACAGCGCGGCGAGCGCGAGGATCGCGACAACACGTTCGTGGACAAGCTCGTCCACATCAACCGCGTCGCCAAGGTGGTGAAGGGCGGCCGGCGGTTCGGCTTCGCCGCTCTGGTGGTGGTGGGTGACCAGAAGGGCCGCGTCGGCTTCGGCCACGGCAAGGCCCGCGAGGTTCCGGAGGCCATCCGCAAGGCCACGGAGAGCGCCAAGCGCGCGCTCATCCGCGTGCCGCTGCGCGAAGGCCGGACCCTGCACCACGACGTGCACGGCCACCATGGCGCCGGCAAGGTGGTGCTGCGCGCCGCCCCGGCCGGTACCGGCATCATCGCCGGCGGCCCCATGCGCGCCGTGTTCGAGACGCTCGGCATGCATGATGTGGTGGCGAAGTCCTTCGGGTCTTCCAACCCCTACAACATGGTGCGCGCCACCTTCGACGCGCTGAAGAACCAGGACAGCCCGCGCTCCGTCGCGGCGCGTCGTGGCATCAAGGTGTCCCAGCTCCAGTCCCGCCGCCGCGTCGAAGACGCGGAAGCGACCGACTGAGCGGCGCGAACGCATAGGAGCGCGTCATGAGCGACAAGACCATCACCGTGGAGCAGATCGGCTCGCCGATCCGCCGCCCGGCCGTTCAGGAAGCGACCCTGAAGGGCCTCGGGCTCAACAAGCGGCACCGCCGCTCCACCCTTCAGGATACGCCGGCCGTGCGCGGCATGATCGCGAAGGTCGCCCACCTCGTCCGCGTGGTCGAGGGTGAGTGAGGAGCGATAAGATGAATCTCGACGAAATCCGGGACAATCCCGGCGCCCGCAAGAAGCGCATGCGCGTCGGCCGGGGCATCGGCTCCGGCAAGGGCAAGACCGCGGGCCGCGGCGTGAAGGGCCAGAAGGCCCGCACCGGCGTCGCCGTGAAGGGCTTCGAAGGCGGCCAGATGCCGTTGCACCGGCGCCTGCCGAAGCGCGGCTTCAACAACATCTTCGCCCTCGACTTCAACGAGGTCTCCCTCGGCCGCATCCAGACCGCCATCGACGCGGGCAAGCTCGATGCCGGCCAGCCGATCACGGTCACCGCCCTGGTGGCGGCCGGCGTGCTGCGCCGCGCCAAGGATGGCGTGCGGGTGCTCGGCACGGGTGAGATCAAGGCCGGCGTGACCCTCGAGGTGGCCTACGCCACCGCGTCCGCCACGGCGGCCGTGGAGCAGGCCGGCGGCAAGGTGATCGTCACCGCCCCGCCGACCGCTGCGACGGACGCCGTCTGAGACGGTCAAGGTCTGTGACAGGGGGCCGGGCGCCGCTCGGCCCTCTTTTTTGGTTTTGCGTGCGCGGCGCGGCATCTCGCCTCTGGTCAGAGCGTCTCCATTTGGGGCATGAACCGGTGCGGATGAGTGCCGGCGCCGCCTTGGCACCGCATTTCCCGCACATAAATTAGGGCTTCCGGTTCCCCTCGGGACCAAGGAAGCGTCCAGCGGAGCAAGGCATGGTCTCGGCGGCGGAACAACTCGCGGCGAACCTCAACTTCGGCGCGCTCGGCAAGGCCGAGGAGCTGAAGAAGCGCATCTGGTTCACCCTCGGCGCGCTCATCGTGTACCGGCTCGGCACCTACATTCCCATGCCCGGCATCAATCCGGATGCGCTGGCCGACGTCTTCAAGGGCGCGCAGCAGGGAATTCTCGGCCTGTTCAACATGTTCGCGGGCGGCGCCGTGGAGCGCATGGCGATCTTCGCCCTGAACATCATGCCCTACATCTCGGCCTCCATCATCATCCAGCTCCTGACCAGCGTGTCGCCCACGCTGGAGGCGCTGAAGAAGGAAGGCGAGGCGGGGCGCAAGCAGCTCAACCAATATACCCGCTACCTCACGGTGGTGCTGGCGCTGTTCCAGTCCTACGGCATCGCCGTGGGCCTCGAAGGCTCGGGCAGCATCGTGGCGGATCCCGGCTGGTTCTTCCGCCTGACCACGGTGCTCACCCTCACCGGCGGCACCATGTTCCTGATGTGGCTGGGCGAGCAGATCACCTCGCGGGGCATCGGCAACGGCACCTCGCTGATCATCTTCTCCGGCATCGTCGCGGAGCTGCCGGGCGCCTTCGTGCGCACCCTGGAGCTCGGCCGCGAGGGCGCCATCTCGACGCCGCTCATCCTCGCCGTGCTGGCGATGGCGGTGGCGGTGATCGCCTTCATCGTGTTCATGGAGCGCGCCCAGCGCCGGCTGCTCATCCAGTACCCCAAGCGCCAGGTGGGCAATAAGGTCTATGAGGGGCAGTCCTCCCACCTGCCGCTCAAGCTGAACACCTCGGGCGTCATCCCGCCGATCTTCGCCTCCTCGCTGCTGCTGATTCCCACCACCGTGGCGAGCTTCACGCAGGGGCAGGGGCCGGAATGGCTGACCGGCATCACCACCATGCTGGGTCACGGGCGGCCGCTCTACATGGCCCTCTATGTGGCGCTGATCGTGTTCTTCTGCTTCTTCTACACCGCGATCGTGTTCAATCCGGTGGAGACGGCGGACAACCTGAAGAAGCATGGCGGCTTCATTCCGGGCATCCGTCCGGGCGAGCGGACGGCCGAATATATCGATTACGTGCTGACCCGAATCACCGTGGTGGGCGCCGCCTACATCGCCGCCGTTTGCCTCTTCCCCGAAGTGCTGATTTCCTATGCGGCGGTTCCGTTCTATTTCGGAGGAACGTCGCTGCTGATCGTGGTGAGCGTGACCATGGACACGGTCGCCCAGATCCAGGGGCACTTGCTGGCCCATCAATATGAAGGATTGGTCAAGAAGGCCAAGCTTCGCGGGGGGAGGAGGAAGTGATGAGGATGGTGCTGTTGGGACCTCCCGGTGCAGGCAAGGGGACGCAGGCGCAGCGTCTCGTGGACCGCTACGGGATCGTTCAGCTCTCCACGGGCGACATGCTGCGCGCGGCGGTGGCCGCCGGCACGCCGGTCGGCCTCCGGGCGAAGGCGGTCATGGAGTCGGGCGGGCTCGTATCGGACGAGATCGTGATCGGCATCATCGCCGAGCGGCTCGATGCGCCGGACGCCAAGAACGGCTTCATCCTCGACGGCTTCCCGCGCACGGTGGCGCAGGCCGAGGCCCTCGACAAGCTGCTCGCCGAGAAGGGCATGCGCCTCGATGCGGTGGTCGAGCTGGTGGTGGACCAGGAGAAGCTGGTCAACCGCATCCTCAACCGCGCCGCGGAAGCGCAGGCCAAGGGCGAGCCGGTCCGCAAGGACGACGACCCGGAGGTCTTCAAGAGCCGCCTCGAGGCCTACAACCGCGATACCGCGGTGGTGTCGCCTTATTATCAGGCGCGCGGCCAGCTGCAGCAGATCGACGGCATGATGCCCATCGACGAGGTGACGGCGGCCATCAACGGGGTCCTCGCCAAGGCGGCGTGATCCTTGAACCGGATCCGGCAGGGCGCGGTTCGACGCCTTGCCGGCCGGAAGCGGGCAGGGCGCGCACGTCCGGTTGCATCGGCTGCCCTCTTGACCCCTGGCGCGGCTTGCGCTATGGGCTCTCCCTCGCTTCGGATCTGGTGCCGTGCGGTCCTCCCGGAAGGGCAGGGCGGTAAGGCACCTTTGTCATTTCCGAACAGATTTCATCTCCGCACGGGCCGGCCTCCACCGGACGCGGAGTTTCACCCCGCCTGACGCGGCCGGATGGCCCCGCAGCGCGGCACATGGAGAGAGCAGTGGCTCGTATCGCTGGCGTCAACATTCCGACCAACAAGCGCGTGGTGATCGCGCTTCAGTACATCCACGGCATCGGCCCCAAGAAGGCCCAGGAGATCGTGGAGAAGGTGAGCATTCCGGCCGAGCGCCGCGTGAACCAGCTCACCGACCAGGAAGTTCTGCAGATCCGCGAGACCATCGACCGCGACTACATCGTCGAAGGCGACCTGCGCCGCGAAGTGGCGATGAACATCAAGCGCCTCATGGATCTCGGCTGCTACCGGGGCCTGCGCCATCGCCGCGGCCTGCCGGTGCGCGGCCAGCGGACCCACACCAATGCCCGCACCCGCAAGGGTCCGGCCAAGCCCATCGCGGGCAAGAAGAAGTGAGCCGCGCTCGCTGAGATTTGGAAAAGACGGGGCCGGCAACGCCGGCCTTTGTCCGTTGACCGGCCCCTGCGGATTTCTTGCCGGATGGGGCCATCCCGAGCGCCTGGAGTTACGGGCGCGCCTGAAGGATCGAAAGTAGAATGGCCAAGGAAGCTACCCGCATTCGCCGCCGCGAGCGCAAGAACATCGCCTCCGGCGTCGCTCATGTGAACGCCTCGTTCAACAACACCATGATCACCATCACCGACGCCCAGGGCAACACCATCTCCTGGTCTTCGGCGGGCGCCATGGGCTTCAAGGGCTCGCGCAAGTCCACGCCGTATGCGGCGCAGGTGGCGGCCGAGGATGCGGCCCGCAAGGCGTCCGAGCACGGCATGCGCACCCTGGAAGTGGAAGTGTCGGGCCCCGGCTCGGGCCGCGAATCGGCGCTGCGCGCGCTGCAGGCGGCGGGCTTCCTCGTCACCTCGATCCGCGACGTGACCCCCATTCCGCACAACGGCTGCCGTCCGCGCAAGCGCCGGCGCGTCTGATCCGCTCTGCGCTGGGCAGGTCCAACTGCGCAGCGCCTGCCCGGTTTCTCCCCCCGCGGGGGACGGGCCGATGGCGGCGGCGGACACATTTTCCGCCCGCCTCGCGACCCGGCGAGAAAGCAAGGTGACGCAAGTGATTCAGAAGAACTGGCAAGAGCTGATCAAGCCCGAGAAGCTGCAGGTCAATCCCGGCCACGACCCCAAGCGCTTCGCGACCGTGGTCGCCGAGCCGCTGGAGCGCGGCTTCGGCATGACGCTGGGCAATGCCTTGCGGCGCATCCTGCTGTCGTCGCTGCAGGGCGCGGCGGTGACGTCGATCCACATCGACGGGGTGCTGCACGAGTTCTCGTCCATCCCCGGCGTGCGCGAGGATGTGACCGACATCATCCTCAACGTGAAGGACGTCGCCATCAAGATGCAGGGCGATGGCCCCAAGCGCATGGTGGCGAAGAAGACCGGCCCCGGCGTGCTCCATGCCGGCGACATCCAGACCGTGGGCGACGTCCAGGTGCTGAACCCGGACCTGCCCATCTGCACGCTGGACGAGGGCGCCGAGCTGCGCATCGAGTTCACCTTGGACACCGGCAAGGGCTACGTGGCGGCGGACCGCAACCGGCCCGAGGACGCCCCCATCGGGCTGATCCCCATCGACAGCCTGTACTCGCCGGTGCGCAAGGTCTCCTACAAGGTCGAGAACACCCGCGAGGGCCAGATCCTCGACTATGACAAGCTGACCATGCAGATCGAGACGGACGGCTCCATCTCGGCCGAGGACGCGCTCGCTTATGCCGCGCGCATCCTGCAGGACCAGCTCGAGATCTTCGTGAACTTCGAGGAGCCCAAGCGCGAGAGCGAATCGACCGCCATCCAGGAGCTGCCCTTCAACCCGGCGCTGCTGAAGAAGGTGGACGAGCTGGAGCTGTCGGTGCGCTCGGCCAACTGCTTGAAGAACGACAACATCGTCTATATCGGCGACCTGATCCAGAAGAGCGAGACGGAGATGCTCCGCACTCCGAACTTCGGGCGCAAGTCGCTGAACGAGATCAAGGAAGTGCTCGCTTCCATGGGCCTGCATCTGGGCATGGAAGTGCCCGGCTGGCCGCCGGAGAACATCGAAGAGCTGGCCAAGCGCTTCGAGGAGCACTACTGAACCTAACCCTTTCAAGACGCGGCACGAGCCGCATAACCCTTCGGCTCGCACTGCCGTCATCTTCAGGAGTTCGCCGTCATGCGTCACGGCAAGGTACACCGCAAGTTCAACCGCACCTGGGAGCATCGCAAGGCGATGTTCTCCAACCTCGCGGGCGCGCTCATCACCCATGAGCAGATCGTCACCACCCTGCCCAAGGCGAAGGACCTTCGCCCGGTGGTGGAGAAGCTCGTCACCCTCGCCCGCCGCGGCGACCTGCACGCCCGCCGCCAGGCCATCGCCGAGCTGCGCGACCAGGCGGTGGTGAAGAAGCTCTTCGATGTGCTCGCCCCGCGCTACAAGGAGCGGCCCGGCGGCTACACCCGCATCGTCAAGGCGGGCTTCCGCTATGGCGACTGCACCCCGGTGGCGGTGATCGAGTTCGTGGACCGCGACGAGGACGCCAAGGGCGCCGCCGATCGCGCGCGGGCCGAGGCGGCTGCCGAGACCGCCGCGGCGTGATCCCCGGTCACCCGCCCGGCGTGTCGGACGGGCATTCGGACCTGATTGGAAAGGGCGGTCTTCGGGCCGCCCTTTTTCGTGCGTTCCATGGTTCAGGAGCGCGCCGGCGCCTTCCGGTAGGTCCGCGCGTCAGGCCTTTCAAGAGTTCGCGAAAGGCGTTGTGCGGCACCGGACGGGTGCGCATAAGGAGCGAACGGCGCGGCGAGTCGCACCGGGATCAGCCCGCGCCTGCCGCGCTCCCGGATGCGCAGGCGGGTCGGCCGGGCGCGACGGCCGATAGGGTGCGGTCGGCGGCTTTCCGCCGGGCGCGCGCGCCGCGACAGGATGCTTTGAAGGGCGTGATGGCTGCCTTCGGCGTCGCGCTCCCAGCGAAAGGTGCAGCATGACACGAGCAATTGCCGGATCGGCCCCGTCGCAGCCGCGGCGCGCCCTGCCTCTCGCGGCGCGGATCGGGCGGGGCCTTGCCGCGCTGATGCTGGCGGCAGCCGTCGGCGCCGCCGGCGGCCTCCTCGCCGAGCCGGGCGCGGCCGTCGCCCAGCCGGCGGCACAGCCGCAGGCGCCCATAGCGCGGGTCCCCGGCTCCCAGGCGGAGATCGCGCTCTCCTTCGCCCCGGTGGTGGCGAAATCGGCGCCGGCGGTGGTGAACGTCTATGCCCTGAAGGCGCAGCGGGCGCGGCCGAACCCCATGTTCGACGACCCCTTCTTCCGCCGCTTCTTCGGTGCGCCGGGCGGTCCGGGCTTCGGCGCGCCGGAGCGCATCCAGCGCTCGCTCGGCTCGGGCGTGGTCGTCGATCCCTCCGGCCTCGTGGTCACCAATTTCCATGTGATCGACGGCGCGGACGAGGTGCGCATCGCCCTCAACGACAAGCGGGAGTACGAGGCGGAGATCCTGCTGCGCGACCAGCGCACGGACCTCGCCGTGCTGCGCATCAAGCCCGACGCGGGCGAGAAGCATCCCTTCGCCTCCATCGAGCTCGGCAATTCCGACCAGATCGCCATCGGCGACCTCGTGCTGGCCATCGGCGATCCCTTCGGCGTCGGCCAGACGGTGACCCAGGGCATCGTCTCGGCCCTCGCGCGCACCCAGGTGGGCGTGTCGGACTACCAGTTCTTCATCCAGACCGATGCGGCCATCAATCCCGGCAACTCGGGCGGCGCGCTGGTGGACATGGCCGGGCGGCTCGTCGGCATCAATTCGGCCATCTATTCGCGCTCGGGCGGCTCCATCGGCATCGGCTTCGCCATTCCGGTGAACATGGTGCGGGTGGTGATAGAGCAGGCGAAGGGCGGCGGCACCTCGGTGAAGCGCCCCTGGCTCGGCGCCAGGCTGCAGCGGGTGACGCCGGACATCGCCGAGAGCCTCGGCCTGCCGCGCCCCACCGGCGTGCTGGTGCAGGACGTGGTGAAGAACAGCCCGGCGGCGAAGGCGGGCATCGAGGTGGGCGATCTCGTCATCGCGGTGGAAGGGCAGGGGATCGACGATCCCGAATCGCTCAACTATCGCCTCGCCACCCGGCCGCTGGGCAGCAAGGCGGCGCTCGGCGTCATCCGGTCCGGCAAGGCGCGGGACGTGATCGTGGTGCTGGAGGGCGCGCCCGAGACGACGCCGCGCGAGCCCGTCACCGTCACCGCGCGCTCGCCATTCGCGGGGGCGACCCTGGTCAATCTCTCGCCCGCCGTCGCCGACGAGTTGCGGATCGACGCCGAGGCGCAGGGCGTGGTGGTCTCCGACATCGAGGACAACACCCCGGCCGCCGCCAGCGGCTTCCGTCCCGGCGACATCATCGTCGAGGTGAACGGCCAGAAGATCGGCCGCACCGCCGATCTCGCCGCGCTGGTCCGCACGCCGTCGCGGGCCTGGCGCATCACGGTGGAGCGCGGCGGGCGCACCATCCAGGCGCTGCTGCCGGGCTGAGCGAGGCGCGCGCGATGGCGGACCTGTTCGAGGCGGCCGGACTGGGGGACGAGGTGCCGCGGCCTTTGGCCGACCGGCTGCGCCCCCATGCCCTCTCGGAGGTGGTGGGGCAGGACCATCTCGTCGGCCCCGATGGGGTGCTGACCCGCATGATCGAGGCCCATTCCTTGGGCTCGCTCATCCTGTGGGGCCCGCCGGGCACCGGCAAGACCACGGTGGCGCGGCTGCTCGCCCATGTCACGGACCTGCATTTCGAGCAGATCTCGGCCATCTTCTCCGGCGTCGCCGACCTCAAGAAGGTGTTCGAGCAGGCCCGCGCCCGGCGCATCACCGGCAAGGGCACGCTATTGTTCGTGGACGAGATCCACCGCTTCAACCGGGCGCAGCAGGACAGCTTCCTGCCGGTCATGGAGGACGGCACGGTGACGCTGGTGGGCGCCACCACGGAGAACCCCTCCTTCGAGCTCAACGCGGCGCTGCTCTCCCGCGCCCGGGTGCTGGTATTCAAGCCGCTGGATGGCGAGGCCATCGCCCACCTGCTGGAACGCGCCGAGGCGATCGACAAGCGGGCGCTGCCGCTCACGGCCGAGGCCCGCGCCGCCCTCGTCAACATGGCCGACGGCGACGGCCGGGCCGCCCTCACCCTGGCCGAGGAGGTATGGCGGGCCGCCCGCGCGGGCGAGGTGTTCGACGTCGCCGGCCTCGCGGAGGTGGTGCAGCGCCGCGCGCCCATCTACGACAAGAGCGAGGACGGCCACTACAATCTCATCTCGGCCCTGCACAAGGCGGTGCGCGGCTCCGATCCCGATGCCGCGCTCTATTATCTGGCGCGGATGCTGGATGCGGGGGAAAGCCCCTTGTTCCTCGCCCGGCGCATCACCCGCATGGCGAGCGAGGATATCGGCAACGCCGACCCCCAGGCCCTCGTGGTGGCCAATGCGGCGAAGGATGCCTACGATTTCCTGGGCTCCCCCGAGGGCGAGCTGGCGCTCGCGCAGGCCGTCGTCTACATGGCCACCGCGCCGAAATCCAACGCCATCTACAAGGCCTTCTCCGGCGCCAAGCGGGTGGCGAAGGAGGCGGGCTCGCTGATGCCGCCCAAGCACATTCTCAACGCCCCCACCAAGCTGATGAAGGCCGAGGGCTACACCGCCGGCTATCGCTACGACCATGACGAGCCCGATGCCTTCTCGGGCCAGAACTACTTCCCCGAGGCGCTGGGCCGGCAGAGCTTCTACCATCCGGTGGAGCGCGGCTTCGAGCGCGAGATCAAGAAGCGCATGGACTATTGGGCGCGGCTGCGGGCCGAGCGGGGAGAGAAATAGCGCGGCTGCCGGGACCGCAAGGGGCGCGGCGGGGGAGGAATGCGGCCACGGGGTTTTCCCGCTCCGCCCCGCGACGGTAAGGTGGCCCGGCGGTCCGGTCGGTTCCGCCCGCGCGTCCGGGCAGCGCCCGATCGAACATCAGGCCGGGGTTTCCTCATGCATGCCGCTCTTGTCGTCTTTCTCGGTGCCGGCCTCGGCGGAGTGCTGCGCCACCTGCTGAATGTGAACGTGCCCAAGCTGATGGGCACCGGCTTTCCCTTCGCCACCTTCCTCGCCAACATCACCGGCAGCCTCGCCATGGGGCTCATCGTCGGCTATCTGGCGTTCCGGGACGGCGAGGCGTGGACCCAGACGGCGCGGCTCTTCCTCACCACGGGCCTGCTCGGCGGCTACACCACCTTCTCAGCCTTCTCCCTCGATTTCTTCTTCCTCATGGAGCGGGGCGAGATGCTGCACGCGGTGTTGTACGCCCTGGGGTCGGTGCTGATCGCCTTCTTCGGGGTGTGGGCGGGCATCATGGCGATGCGCAGCTTCGCCTGAGAGGGCGGCGCGTGAGGTGACGCGGGGCGGGGCTTCCTTTATTCCTGCCGGGCGCGGCTTGGCGCAGCTTTGAGGATGTTCCGCGCATGGCGGTCGAGATGAAGACGGTGGGCGAGGACGAGGCCGGCATGCGCCTGGACCGCTGGTTCAAGCTGCATTTTCCGGACCTGTCCTTCGGCCATCTGCAGAAGCTGGTGCGCACCGGCCAGGTGCGGGTGGACGGCGGGCGGGCCAAGACCTCCACCCGGCTCGATCCGGGCCAGAGCGTGCGGGTGCCGCCGCTCACCGCGGGCGAGGGCGAGGGGGCTTCGGACGGCGCAAGCGAACGTCCGGCCGGTGAGGCCGGCGCGGCGAAGGCGGCATCCGGCGCCGGCGCGCGATCGCCGGCCGGCACGAAGCCGTCGGCCCGCGCCAAGGCGGCCGAGGATCTCGCCTTCCTGAAGTCCATCACCCTCTACGAGGACAAGGACGTGCTGGTGCTCAACAAGCCCTACGGCCTCGCGGTGCAGGGCGGCTCGGGCACCTATCGCCATGTGGACGGCCTGCTGGAGGTGATGCGCGACAAGGACGGCCAGCGCCCCCGCCTCGTCCACCGCATCGACAAGGACACCTCGGGCTGCCTGCTGGTGGCCAAGTCGCGCCTCGCCGCCGCCGTGCTGGCGAAGAGCTTCCGCTCCCGCGAGGCGCGCAAGATCTACTGGGCGGTGGTGCCGGGCGTGCCTAAGCCGCGGCAGGGCCGCATCTCCACCTATCTGGCCCGCGACGAGGGCATGGAGAAGATGCGCGTCGCCCGCCATGGCGAGGACGATTCGAGCCATGCGGTGACCTATTACGCCCTGGTGGACCAGGCGGCGCAGAAGCTCTCCTGGCTGTCGCTGAAGCCGGTGACCGGGCGCACCCACCAGCTGCGCGCCCACCTCGCCCATATCGGCCATCCCATCGTCGGCGACCCGAAATATTTCGACATCGAGAACTGGGAATTGCCCGGCGGCCTGCAGAACCGCCTGCACCTGCTTGCCCGGCGCCTCATCATCCCGCATCCGCGCGGGCAGGGGATGATCGACGTCTCCGCGCCCCTGCCGCCGCACATGGCGCAGACCTTCGCCGTGCTGGGCTTCGATGCCTCGGGCTACGATCCCATCGAGGAGGCCCCGGAGGCATGAGCGGCCGGCGCGCGCCCATCGCCCCGCGCCGCCGCGGGCGGGTGGCCGCGGCGGCCGGGCTGGCGCTGGGCATCGTCCTGTCCACGGCGAGCGGGGTGGTCGCGCGGCCCCAGGGTCTCGACATCGTGGACCTCTATCGCGAATTGCAGGTGGCCCAGCCCACCGGATTTCCCAGGTATGAGCTGAGGGTGGGGCCGAAGGGCGTGCACGCCTCCGGCGGCATCCTCTACGGCCCGCGGGCGCGGGTCGGCGTCACCCTCGACCGGGGCCATTATTTCCTGAAGTTCGAGGATCGCGGCGCCAGCGACGAGGTCGAGCCCTTCGTCACCGAATTCGCCATGTGGCTCGACAAGGACGGTGCGCCGCTGGTGGGTCTCAGCGAATATGCCCTCAAGGGCGGGATGCCGTTCGGCGGGCGCATCCGCTTCTATTCGCGCCTGTCCGGGCGCTGGAACATGGTCACCCGCGAGGTCTGGCCGTCGCTGGACCAGCCGCTCTGCGGCACCGAGCCGGAGGAGCTGGACGAGACCACCGCCGCCTTCGAGAATCTCGGCCGCGCCATCGCCTACCTGCCGCGCCTGGGCACGGCGGTGGAGGTGTGGTGCGTGCCGCCGAGCCCGAAGGCCGGCTCCGGCGAGCGGCTGGACTTCGCGCGCGAGGAGGGGCGCTTCCGCCGCGGCGCGACGCTCGCCCCGCCGCCGCCCTGGGAAGGTGGCACGGGGCAGGGCGCGCGACCCGCTCCCTGATACGTCCGGCCGCGAGCAAAGGGGCGAGGTTGCGCCATTTTGGAAGCGCCTCATGTGGACACCGGCGCCTGCGGGGCCGAGGTTGGCTTGAACCGGCCGTGCACTGGCCTATGGTGCGCCAGGAGGCGCGGAGCGCGCACCCGTGACGGGCGCCGATTCCCCGGCTTTACTCTGTTCGCGTTTCCCGGCGCGAATTTCTGGCGCGAACCGGTGCCTGCTTCGCTCGAAGACGCTACAAAAGCCGACCGCGGCTTCGGCGCGGCGGCGGACAACAAGCGGAAAAGCCGCTGGCCCGAGGGATCTCATCCATGACCATTCTGCTTGCTCTGGCCCGAGGCATCGACGCCCTCAACAGGCGCATCGGAAAGGCGGCGGCCTGGCTCATCGTGGTGGCCATCTTCGTGTCCGCCGTCAACGCGGTGGTGCGCAAGCTGTTCGACCTGAGCTCGAACTCCTGGCTGGAGCTGCAGTGGGTGCTGTTCTCCGCCGTGTTCCTGCTGTGCGCCTCTTGGACGCTGATGGACAACGAGCACATCCGCATCGATATCGTGAACGCGCACCTCAAGAAGCGCACCCGCGACGCCATCGACGTCTTCGGCCACATCTTCTTCCTCTTGCCCTTCTCGCTCCTG
>JAFIHR010000199.1 GCA_017849325.1 Xanthobacter autotrophicus
AGGGGTGCCTGTCGATATAAAGCGAACGCTCGTTAGATAAAAATAGGGTCGCGCACCGGCATCCTCCCCGTCCGGAGGCATCCGGCGGCCCATCGGGAGGAGGTGCCAGGCCATGGAATTTCAGGTTTCGCTCGCCGGCAAGGTGGCCCTGGTCACGGGCGCGTCGCAAGGCCTCGGGGCGTTCTTCGCGCGGACGCTCGCGGGGGCGGGTGCGCGCGTCGCCGTTGCGGCGCGCTCTGTCGAGGGATGCGAGCGGGTGGTGGGCGAGATCGCGGCGGCGGGCGGCACGGCGCTGCCCCTCGCCCTCGACGTGACGTCCGCCGAGTCCGCCGCGGCCGCCGTCGCCGCGACGGCGGAGGCATGGGGCGCCCTCGACCTGCTGGTGAACAATGCGGGCGTCACCGCCACCGTGCCGCTCATGGATCTGGACGAAGCCGCCTGGGACAGGGTGGTGGACACCAATCTGAAGGGCGCCTTCCTGGTGGGGCAGGCGGCGGCGCGGCAGATGGCACGGCAGGCGGCAGGCGGCGCGATCGTCAACGTCGCCTCCATCCTCGGCCTGCGGGTGGCGGGTCAGGTGGCGGCCTATGCGGCCTCCAAGGCCGGGCTGGTGCAGCTGACCCGCTCCATGGCGCTGGAATGGGCGCGCCACAAGGTGCGCGCCAACGCGCTCTGCCCCGGCTATGTGGAGACCGACCTCAACCGCGACTTCTTTGCCACCGAGGCGGGACAGGCGCTGATCCGCCGCGTGCCCTACCGCCGGCTGGGCCGGCTCGAGGATCTCGCCGGCCCGCTGCTGTTCCTCGCCTCGGACGCCTCCGCTTATGTGACCGGCATCGACCTCGCGGTGGATGGCGGCCATCTCGTCTCATCCCTGTGAGGGCTACGCCATGGATTTCACCATTTCTCCCGAGCTCGACGACCTGCGCCGGCGCATCGCCGCTTTCGTCGCGCGCGAGCTCATTCCGCTGGAGGCCGATCCGGCCTCCTACGACGCCCACGAGAATATCGAAGCGAGCCTGCTCCAGACGCTGAGGGCCAAGGCGCGCGCGGAGGGGCTGTGGTGCCTCCAGCTCCGCCCCGAGAACGGCGGGCTCGGCGTCGGGCGCATGGGGATGGCGGTGTGCTACGAGGCCATGAACCGCTCGATTTTCGGACCCGTCGTCTTCAATTCGGCCGCGCCGGACGACGGCAACATGATGATGCTGGAAGCGGTGGGGACGCCCGACCAGAAGGCGCGCTGGCTCGCCCCCATCGCGGCGGGCGAGGTGCGCTCCGCCTTCGCCATGACCGAGCCGCATCCCGGCGGCGGCTCGGACCCCGGCATGATCCAGACCCGCGCCGAGAAGCAGCCCGATGGCTCCCACCATGTCTTCGGCCGCAAATGGTTCATCACCGGCGCCGACGAGGCGGCCCATTTCACTTTGATCGCAAGGACTTCGGACGATCCGCGCACGGGGCTTACGGCCTTTTTGTTCCACAAGGACCAGCCCGGCTGGCGGATCGTGCGGCGCATTCCCATCCTGGGGCCGGAGGAGCACGGCGGGCATTGCGAGCTGGAGTTCGACGGTCTCGTCATCCCGCCGCAGGACATTCTCATGGGCGAGGGCAAGGGTCTGAAGGTCACCCAGGTGCGGCTCGGACCGGCGCGGCTCACCCATTGCATGAGGTGGCTCGGGCTTGCCAAGCGCTGCGTGGAGATCGCCCGTGAATATGCCGAATATCGCCACGGCTTCGGCACCCGCCTGGCCGACCGGGAGAGCGTGCAGCTCATGCTGGGCAAGACCGCCATGGCCATCGAGATCGGCCGCCTGCTGGTGATGAAGGCCGCCTTCGAATTGGATCGCGGGGGCCTTGCCCGCAAGGAGGTGTCCATGGCAAAGATTCAGGCAGCCAATACCCTCCATCAGGCGGCGGATATGGCGATCCAGGTGAACGGCGCGCGTGGCTATTCGAAGGATACGGTGCTGGAGTGGATCTATCGCTATGCCCGTCAGGCGCGCCTCGTGGACGGGGCCGACGAGGTGCACCAGATGGTGCTGAACCGCTTCCTGGAGAAGGAAGGGGCGGACTTCTGGCATTGGCCGGTCGCCGCCCCGGCAGCATCGGCCGCCGCCGCGCCGGTCGCGTCCTGATGAGCGCGCCTTCGTCCCGCGAGGACCTCGGGTTCGATCCCGGGGCGCTCGACGCCTTTCTGAAGGAGAAGGTGGCGGGCGTCTCCGGCGCCATGCGGTTGGAACGCATTTCCGGCGGCCAGTCGAACCCGACCTTCTTCGTCACCTATGGCGACCGCCGCCTGGTGCTGCGCAAGCAGCCGCCGGGCGAGCTTCTGCCTTCCGCCCATGCGGTGGACCGCGAATACCGCGTCATCAGCGCGCTCGCCGGAACCGGCGTGCCGGTGCCGCCCGCCGTGCTCTATTGCGACGACCGCGCGGTGGTGGGCACGCCTTTCTATGTGATGGAGCGCGTCGCCGGCCGGGTGTTCCACGACTGCACCCTTCCGGGCGTGCC
>JAFIHR010000200.1 GCA_017849325.1 Xanthobacter autotrophicus
TCGCCGCGCCGGCAACCGCGCCTTCGCCGAAAGAAATGCCGCGAGGATCGACGTTGCGGGCATTTGCCCCTTGGCAGGAGGCGCGCGGCGCGCTTTTGTCCTCGCGCACCCGGGTGCGATGGGGCTCAGGGGCCAAGCGCTCCGGCTGCGCCCGCAGATCGCGCTCCAACCTTTGAAGAGAGACGGATCGCCTCCCATGCCGGATCGCCTCGACGGGTTCGGGATGGATGGGGCCGGCGCTCGCCGTCCCTGCCGGTGGGTTTCTCACCGCCGGGATCCGTCGTTCCCTCGACCAGCCATCTGGAGCTAGCATGCGCCCCGTCGCTTTCGATGATTTCGTTCACAGGCTCGCGACCGTTTCCGGCGAGGCCATCCTGCCCTTCTTCCGCACCTCGCTGGGGATCGAGGACAAGAGCCGGGGCGGCTCCTTCGATCCGGTGACCGAGGCGGACCGGGCGGCCGAGCGCGCCATGCGCCGCATGATCGAGGAGAATTTCCCCGATCACGGCATCATCGGCGAGGAGTTCGGCGACGTGAATGTCGATTCGCCCTACGTGTGGGCGCTCGACCCCATCGACGGCACCAAGTCCTTCATCGCCGGGCTGCCCGCCTGGGGCACCCTCATCGGCCTCCTGAAGGAGGGCGATCCGGTCTACGGCATGATGCACCAGCCCTTCATCAAGGAGCGCTTCTTCGGCGACGGCGCCATGGCGCGCTACCAGGGGCCGGCGGGCGAGCGCCGCCTCGCCACCCGCGCCTGCGGCAAGCTGGAGGAGGCGGTGCTCTACACCACCAGCCCACGCCTGATGAACGCGGCCGACCGCGCCGCCTATTCCGTGGTGGAGGAGCAGGTGCGCCTCTCGCGCTACGGCGGCGACTGCTACGCCTATTGCATGGTCGCGGCCGGGCTCATCGACCTCGTGATCGAGACCGAGCTCCAGGACCACGACGTGATCGCCCTGGTGCCCATCATCGAGGGCGCGGGCGGCGTCGTCACCAGCTGGGAGGGCGGATCGCCGGTCAAGGGCGGGCGCGTGGTGGCGGCGGGCGACCGGGCGGTGCACGCGGCCGCGCTCAAGGCGCTCGGCGCCTGAGCGGCGCCGGCCCGCCGCTCAGAGGGCGGCGCTGCCGGGGATGAAGGCGTCGAACGCCGCGAAGAACTGGGCGCGGAAGATGTCGCGCTCCATCAGCAGCTCGTGGCGGCTCGCCGGCACCACCACGTGGGCGCCGGCGATGAGCCGCGACGAGAGATGCTCGATGGCGGTGTTGGAGACCAGCCGCTCCGCGCCCGCGGCGACGATCAGCAGCGGCTGGCGGATCTTCATCTCCGTTTCCGGGCGGGCAAGCTCGGCCATGGCGAGGGTGGCCTGGTGGAGCCAGCCGATGGTGGGCGCGCCGATGCCAAGGCCCGGATGGGCGTGGGTGACGGCGGCGGCGCGCTTGTAGCGCACCTTGTCCGAGGTGACGATATTGGTGTGGAACGGCATCTCGTTCACCGGCGTCCGCGTGCCGCCGGGCACGAAGGCGCGGGCGAACCCGATGGCCGACGCCAGCGCGACCAGCGGGCCCACCAGTCCGGGCATGGGCACCACCTGGATGTCCAGCATGGGGGCCGAGAGCACCATGCGATCGAACCAGCGGCGCCCCTCCACCACCGATTTCAAGAGAATGGTGCCGCCCATGGAGTGGCCGAGGGCGAAATACGGCCGCGGGCAGTCGGGCAGCAGCACCGAGCGGGCGAACGCCTCCAGATCGAGCTGGTAATCCGAGAAGCGGCGCACATGGCCCTTGGCGGGGTTGCGCAGGAGGCGCTGGGAGCCACCCTGGCCGCGCCAGTCGAGCACGGCCACGCAGAAGCCGCGGGCCAGAAGCTCCTCCACCACCTCGAAATATTTCTCGATGAACTCGGCGCGCCCGGGAAAAACCGCCACCGTGCCCTTGGTTGCGTGGGCCGGCATGAAGCGGGCATAGCGCAGGCGCACGTGATCCGCGGTCACGATCTCGCCGGTGACGGCGCCTTCCGGAATGGGATTGTCCGGCGTGGCATAGAGCAGCGGCGCGGCCGGGACGGGGTCGTGGGCAGGCCGCGCGGAGGCGTCGGGAGAGGCGGGTGCCCCGTCGGGCTCGGTCCTCATGAAAGGGCCTCCAGTTGGCGCGAACCTGACGCTCCGCCCGCTAGGCGGCGAGAGACTCGCCTCCCGAAGCAAAGCGCATTGACGACTACATATCAGAGGATCCGGCCGGCGTGATCCGCCTGCGTGGGACCACGGCCCCGGACCACGGCCCCAGAAACACCGCCCCGGTGGATCGGCCTCTGATGAGCGCCATGGGGCGGGGCGCGCGGCGCGGTCCGGTCGCTTCGATCCCCCGGAACCTGCGGGCGGCAAGGCGGGCGGCGCCGCGGAAACGGGTGGTTCCTAGCGGTCGCCGTCGTATCCGAGCAGCTGCATGCCGCTGATCTCGCCGCTGTCGGCATCGACCACCAGCTGCACCCGCTCGCCGCGCGGGCCGGTGGCCTCGCACACATAGATACGGCCGCGCAGGCGCAGCCCGGTGACGTTCACGAAGCCGCGCGCGCCGAGGCTTTCCGCCACCTCGTGCAGATCGAGCGGATGGGCGCCGCCGGGCGCCATGCCCTGATAGGGCGCATAGGGCGGCCGGTCGAACGACATCAGCCGCGCCGGGCTGGCAACCGCCTCTCCTGTGGCGCCGGTGGCGGGCTGCGCCGCCGAGCCGCCGGCGGGCGCGGGCGGGGCGGGGACGCGAAATTCCTCGATATCCTCGTCCGGAAGGCCGTCGAGCTGGAAATCGGAAGCCGGGTCGTCGGCCGCGGGAAGCGCGTGGGCGGGAGCCGCCGTCGCCGGGATCGGGTGCGCCCGCGCCGTATCGATCAGGTTCTGCGCCGCGACGGAGCCCACGCCGGCGAGGCTCGCGGCAAGCGCGATGCTGACGATCCGTGCTGCTGGCATCGTCACTGCTCCCTGGCTCAATGGGGACCGATCGGGACGGCGTGATCCGACCTTCCTTAGTACCTTTCCGGAGTAGTCTGGCCAAGGGAAAATCGGTTCGCAAGCCTCCGGCGCGGCGGCCCTTGACGCGGCCCGGCCTCCTTCCCACATGCCGGACAGCGCCGGTCCCAGCGACGGCGCTTCGGAACGGACCCGGCTTCGGCGGGTCCCGCATGTCGCTTCAAAGGAGGATATGCCATGCGCACGTTTGACCTTTCCCCCCTCTATCGCAACACGGTGGGGTTCGACCGCCTGTTCTCGCTGCTCGATTCCGTGGGCAACGTGGACGCGGCTCCCACCTATCCGCCGTACAATATCGAGCGGACGGGGGATAACACCTACCGGATCACCGTCGCGGTGGCCGGCTTCACCGACAAGGACCTGTCCATCGAGGTGAAGGAGAATGCGCTCACCCTGCGGGGCGAGAAGAAGGACGTCCAGTCGTCCGAGAGCGCGCAGGTGCTCTATCGCGGCATCGCGGCGCGCACCTTCGAGCGGCGCTTCCAGCTTGCCGATCACGTGGAGGTGAAGGGCGCGGTGCTCGAGAACGGGCTGCTGCACGTCGACCTCGTACGCAACCTGCCCGAGGCCAAGAAACCGCGCCAGATTCCCATCGCCTCCGGCGAGGCGAAGGCGGAGCCCAAGACCATCGAGGGCCACGTCGAGGAAGCTGCGGAGGGCAGCATCGAGGCGCCCCGGGCGGCCTGACGCCGATGGGCGGAACCTTCCCTGCCGGGCCCGATCCGGCAGGCGGAGGCCAGGTGAGGGGCCTCCCCTGAGGCGGTCCCCACCTTCCGTGACGATATATGGCGGCGCCCGTCGAGCGCCGCCATTTTCGTTCGTGGGCCGGGCCGGCACCGCCGCGGGCGCGCGATGGGATAGCATCGGGATCCGGCTCCTCGGCCGAATCGGAAGGATCTCCCCGTGCCGCGTGCTCCTGCCCGGATTCTCGTTACCACCCGCCTGTTCGACGCCGCGGCGGAAAGCCTGCTGGCGGCCGGCGGCTGCACGGTGGTCTATCCGGACCGGCCGCCCGACGCGCTCGACGCCGACCTGCCCGATGCGGAGCTCCATGCCCTGCTGGCCGGGGCGCAGGGCTGGATCGTCGGGGTGCGCGCCGTCACCCGGGCGGTGCTGGAGGCCCATCCCGATCTTGCGGTGATCGCCCGTCGCGGTGTCGGCTACGATCGGGTGGATGTGGCCGCCGCGCGGGATCTCGGCCGGGTGGTGACCATCGCCGCCGGCGCCAACGATGCGGCGGTGGCGGACCACACGCTCGCCCTCATGCTGGCGCTGGGCAAGCAGCTCGGCGAGGCCGACCGCCGCCTCAAGGCGGGAGACTGGCGCGCGCCGGCGAGCACCGACCTTTGCGGCAAGACGGTGGGCCTCGTGGGCTTCGGGCGGATCGCCCA
>JAFIHR010000022.1 GCA_017849325.1 Xanthobacter autotrophicus
ATCGGACGGTATTTCGAAGATTTCGAAATCGGAGATGTCTATGAGCACCGGCCCGGGCGAACGATCACCGAGTCCGACAACATCAATTTTTCCCTTATGACGATGAATCTGCATCCGATGCATTGCGATGCGGTCTATGCATCGAAGTCGGAGTTCGGCAAGCCGCTCGTCAACAGCGGGCTCACGGTCGCCATCGTCCTCGGCATGACCGTGCCGGACGTGAGCGGCAAGGCCATCGCCAACCTCGGTTGGGAATCCATCACGCTCACCGCTCCGGTCTTTCCCGGCGACACCATCTACGCGGAATCCGAGGTGCTGGATAAGCGCGAATCCAGGTCCCGTCCCGGCGCCGGTATCGTGAAGGTGCGCACCAGGGGCGTGAAGGCCGACGGCACGGTGTTCATGACGTTCGAGCGCTCCGCCCTCATCCAGAAGCGGGACGGAAGCCGGGATGCCGATGCCGGCTACTGACGCCGGCGCGTCCCGCCGGTTCGAAGCAACAATAGAACAATAAAAGGAAAGCGCCCGCCACGGGCGATCTTTTCTTGAAAAAGGGAGAAAACGCCAAATGAAGATGTTCTGTCCCAAATCCCTTCTCTTCGCCGGCTGGGCGCTCGCGGCGCTCGCAGGTCCCGCGGCCGCCGCGGAGACCCTCGTGCTGCCCAACGAGGTGGCCGCGACCCACTGGAAGACCGATTATCAGAAGCAGTTCGCCGACCTCGTGAAGCAGAAGACGGGCGGCAAGATCGACGTGCAGGTCTTCCCCGCCGGACAGCTCTACAACGAGCAGGATGCGCTCGCCGCGCTCGGCACCGGGGCCGTGCAGATGGTCTGGCCGGTCTCGGTGCGCCTCGAATCCATCGCCCCGGAGGCGGGCGTGCTGAACCTGCCGTTCGCGGTCAGCGACAAGATGATGACCAATTCCTGCTTCGCCAGCGGGCTCACCGAGGTCATCTCCTCTTATGTGGAGCCGCGCGGCCTCAAGGTGCTGGCCCTGCTGCGCACCGCCGACCTGTTCTTCATCTTCTCCGGCAAGGACGTGGCGAAGAAGGAGGATCTTCAGGGCACGAAGGTGCGCGTCACCGGCGGGCGGATCTTCCTCGATACCATGCGGCGGCTCGGCGTCAGCCCGGTGTCCATGGCCGCATCCGAGATGAGCTCGGCCATGTCGCAGGGCGCCATCGACGGCGTCTTCACCTCGCCGGCGGGCTGGGCGGAGATGATCGGCATCAGCGGCAAGTATGCCTGGTACGTGCCGGGCTTCCAGCTCGCCACCTATGCGGTGGTGGTGGATGGCGCCTGGTACGACAAGCTCTCCCCCGATCTCAAGGCGGCGGTTTCCGCCTCGGTTCAGGAGATCGCGGCGCGCGAATGGATCGAGGCCAAGGCCGCCGACGACAAGCTGATCGACAAGATGAAGGCCCAGGGCGCGCTGTTCCACGTCGCCGACGCCGCCGAGATCGAGCAGTGGCGCGGGCTGGCCAAGCAGGCGGTCGAGCCGTTCGACAAGGCCCATCCGGACCTCGTCGCCAAGATCCGGAAGATGGAGGCGAGCTGTGGCGTTGGCGGCTGAACCCGTGGGTGCCGCGCACCCCTCCTCCCGCGCGCAGACCCCGGCGAGCCCCGCCCGGCGCGGAACGCTCTGGGGCCGGTTCGAATGCGGACCGCTGCTTTCGGTCGCCACCGTGCTCGCTTTGCTTGCGACCGGGATCATGCTGACCGAGGCGTTCAGCCGCGGCTTCCTCCGCCACAGCTATTTCTGGGCCGAGGAAAGCGTGCGCTACCTGATGATCTGGGCGTTCTTCCTCGCCATCGGCGCGACCGGGCGCGCCGGCATGCACATCCGCACGGAGATGCTGGTGGCGACCCTGCCGCCCTGGGGGCAGCGCGCCTGCAACGTCCTCGCCAGCGTCGCCGGCCTCGTCTTCGCGCTGATCCTGCTGCTCGCCGCCATTCCCCAGGTGGAGCGCTACTACACCATCGGCATGATGACCGAATCGACCCTGGACCTGCCCATGTGGGCGCTGTTCCTGGCGATGCCCATCGGCGCGGTCCTCCTCGCCATCTATTACGTCGGCTGCATCGTGCGGGCGTGGAACGGGCGCGACCCGTTCCTCCCCCTGCCCGAATCCGGCCAGAGCCAGCCGGGAGAGAGCGCATGACCGGCGCCATCGCGCTCCCCGCGGCGCTGCTCTTCCTCGCCATCGGCAGCCAGGTGGCGGTGGCCCTCGGCCTGGTGGCGGCCGTGCTGCTGCTCTTCTTCGGCGGCGTGCCGATGACGGTGATCGCCCAGACCGCGTTCAAGTCGGTCAATTCCTATTCCCTCATGGCGATCCCCATGTTCGTGCTCGCCGGCAACCTCATGATGCGCGGCCGCATCGCCGAGCTGATGATCGAGCTGGTGGGATCCCTCGTCCGCGCGGTGCGCGGCGGCCTCGCCCAGACGGTGCTCATCACCTCGGTCTTCTTCGCCGCGGTGTCGGGCTCGTCGGTGGGCTCGGCGGCGGCGATCGGCCGCTCCACCGTGGAGGGGCTGAAGCGCGAGAACTACCCGGCGCGCTTCGCCGCCGCGCTGGTGGCGGTGGGGGGCACGCTCGGCCTGATGATCCCGCCCTCGCTCGGCTTCATCCTCATCGGCGCCATCGTCGGGCTTCCGGTGGACAAGCTGTTCATGGCCGGCATCCTGCCGGGCATCATGGAGGCGATCCTGCTGATGATCGGCGTGGCGATCATGGCGCAGCGCCATGGCTACGGCCACAAGATCGCCCGTCCGGACTACGCCGGCTTCGCCCGCGCCCTGCCCGCCGCCGTGCCGGCCCTGCTGATGCCGGTGCTGGTGATCGGCAGCATCTATACCGGCTTCCTGACGCCGACCGAGGTCTCCGCGTTCGCCGCCGGCTATGCCGCGCTGCTGTGCCTGTTGGTCTACCGCTCGGTGACGCTGGGCGGCATGTGGGACACCGCGCGGGATTCCATCCTGCAGACCACCATGATCTTCGCCGTGGTGATGGGGGGAAGCCTCGTCGGCTTCGTCATGGCCCGCATCGGCGTCTCGACCGCGCTCATCGGCCTGCTGCACGCCGCCGAGATGAACCACTACACCTTCCTGCTGGTGGTGAACCTGCTGCTGCTGTTCCTGGGCATGTTCCTCGACGGCATCTCCCTCATCGTGCTGACGGCGCCGCTGCTGTTTCCCGCGGCCACCGCGCTCGGCATCGATCCGATCCACTTCGCGGTGATCATGGTGGCCAACGTGGAGATCGCCACGCTGACCCCGCCCATCGGCCTCAATCTCTTCGTCATGAGCGGCATCGCCCGCATGCCGGTGCACGAGGTGGCGCGCGGCGTGATGCCCTTCTTCACCATCCGGCTGACCGCGCTGGCGCTCATCACCTACGTCCCGGCGATCTCACTGGCGCTCGTCAGATAGGGAGGACACCACCATGAACGAGCAAATTCGGATCGATACGGCGGAGCCGATCGCCGGTCGCCTCGCCGCCTTCGTCGATGGCCTGGACGGCGCTTCCATCCCCGCTGCGGCGCGGGAGCGGGCCTGCCACCTCATCCTCGATGCGGTGGGCATCGCGCTCGCCTCGACCCAATACGACTTCTCCCACCGCACCCTCGCGGCGCTGCGCGAGTTCGGCAGCGGCGACGGCGATGTGATCGGCCATCCCTCCGCCCGCCTGCCGCTGCGCGATGCCGTGATGATGAACGGCGTCCTCATCCACGGCCTCGACTATGACGACACCCATACGGCGGGCGTCATCCATGCGACGGCGAGCTGCTTTCCCACCGCCCTCGGCATCGCGGCGGAGGTCGGCGCCTCCGGGGCGGACCTGCTGACCGCCTACATCGCCGGCATGGAGGTGGCGACCCGCCTCGGCGCCGTGGCCAAGGGCGGCTTCCACCAGGTCGGCTTCCATCCCACGGGCCTGATCGGCGCCTTCGGCTGCACCCTCGTCGCCGGCAAGCTGCGCGGCCTGACGGAGAAGCAGCTCGCCCACGCGCAGGGCATCGTGCTTTCCATGGCCTCCGGCAGCCTCGAGTTCCTGCAGGACGGCGCCTGGACCAAAAGGATGCACCCCGGCTGGGCGGGCGTCGCCGGCATCACCGCGGCGGCCCTGGCGCGCAGCGGCTTCATCGGACCCAAGGCGGTCTATGAGGGGCGCTTCGGCCTGTTTCCGAGCCATCTGGGAAGCTATTTCGATCCGGCCGGCCTGAGCCTGGCGGTCGATGGGCTCGACACTGTGTGGGAGGTGGAGAAGGTGGCGGTGAAGCCGCTGCCGGCCTGCCACTTCACCCATGCCTGCGCCGATGCCGCCATGGCGCTGCGCGCCGCCCACGACATCCGGCCCGAGCAGATCGCGCACGTGCGCGCGCTCATTCCCGCCGAGGTGGTCAAGACGGTGTGCGAGCCGGTCAACCACAAGCAGAAGCCGCAGAACAGCTACGACGCCCAGTTCTCCATCCCCTTCGCGGTGGCCTCGAGCCTTGTGCATGGCCGTTTCGGCCTCGCCGAGCTGGAGCCCGAGGCGCTGAACGACCCCGCCACGCTCGCCGTGGCGCACAAGGTGGACTACGAGCCCGACCCCGACTCCGCCTTCCCGAAATACTATTCCGGCGAGGTGATCGTGACGCTCACCGACGGGCGCGAGCTGCGCCACCGCGAGCACATGAACCGCGGCGCCTCGGATCGCCCGCTCAGCTCCGCCGACATCACCGCCAAGTTCGAGGAGAACGCCGGCATGGCGCTCGCCGCGGCCCATGTGGAGCGGATCAGGCAGGCCGTGCTCGGCCTGGATGGGGGAATTTCGGCGCGGGAGCTGTCGCGGCTTCTGGCGGGCCGCGCGTGAGGATGGCTGCGATGCTGAGCGAGACGGAAATGGTCGAGCAGGAAGAAATCATGCTCGACATGATCGACCGGTTCCTGAAGACCGAGGTGGCGCCCTATGTCCGCCATTTCGACCATGACGACATCTATCCCGCCGAGATCGTCGAGAAGATGAAGGAGATGGGGCTCTTCGGCTGCATCATCGCCGAGGAGTACGGCGGCCTCGGCCTGTCCACCTCCACCTATGCCAAGATCGTGGAGCGCATCGCGCGCACCTGGATGTCGCTGTCCGGCATCATCAACTCGCACCTCATCATGGCCTCGGCGGTGCAGCGCGCCGGGACGCAGGCGCAGAAGGCCGAGTTCCTGCCGCGCTTCGCCACCGGCGAGCTGCGCGGCGGCATCGGCCTCACCGAGCCGGACGCGGGCACGGACCTGCAGGCGATCCGCACCGTCGCCCGGCGCGAGGGCGACGAATACGTGGTCAACGGCGCCAAGACATGGATCACCAATTCCATGTATGGCAACTGCATCGCCCTGCTGGTGAAGACCGATCCGGCCGCCCAGCCGCGCCACACCGGCATGAGCCTGCTGATCGCCGAGAAGGGGCCGGGCTTCGAGGTGGTGCGCAAGCTGGAGAAGCTTGGCTATCGCGGCATCGACACCTGCGAGCTGCTGTTCCGCGACTACCGCGTGCCGGTGGACCGGCTGGTGGGCGGCAAGGAGGGCCTCGGCCTGAAGCAGGTGCTCTCCGGCCTCGAGCTCGGGCGCATCAACGTGGCGGCCCGCGGCGTCGGCGTTGCCCGCGCGGCGCTGGACGAGGCGCTGAAATATGCCCAGGTGCGCAAGACCTTCGGCAAGCCCATCTGCGAGCATCAGGCGATCCAGCTCATGCTGGGCGAGATGGGCACGCGGGTGGAAGCGGCGCGCCTTCTCGTCGAGCACGCCTCGCGCGCCTTCGACCGCGGCGAGCGATGCGACATGGAGGCAGGCATGGCGAAGTATTTCGCCACCGAGGCGGCCCTCACCAACGCCACCGAAGCCCTGCGCATCCATGGCGGCTACGGCTATTCGAAAGAATACAACGTGGAGCGTCTCTATCGCGACGCGCCCCTGCTGATCATCGGCGAGGGCACCAACGAGATGCAGCGCATCATCATCGCCCGCCAGCTGGTGGAAAGGAATCCGGCATGAGCCTGCCCCTCGAAGGCGTCCGCATCCTCGCGGTCGAGCAATATGGCGCCGGCCCCTTCGGCACCCAGCATCTGGCCGATCTCGGCGCCGAGGTCATCAAGATCGAGAATCCGGCGGAAGGCGGGGACGTCGGCCGCATGGTGGGCCCCTATTTCTTCGAGCCGGGGGACAGCCATTTCTTCCAGTCCTTCAACCGCAACAAGAAGAGCGTCACCCTCGACATGAAGAGCGCCGAGGGGCAGGAGATGTTCCGGGCGCTGGTGGCCACGGCGGATGCGGTGTTCGACAACCTGCGCGGCGACCTGCCGGAGAAGCTCGGCGTCACCTATGACGCCCTCGCGCCCATCAACCCGGCCATCGTCTGCTGCCACCTGTCCGCCTATGGCCGCGAGGGCGCCCGCAAGTCCTGGCCGGGCTACGATTATCTGATGCAGGCGGAGGCGGGCTACTGCTCCCTGACCGGCGAGCCGGACGGGCCGCCGGCGCGCTTCGGCGTCTCGATCATCGACATGATGACGGGCACCACCGCGGCCATGGCGCTGCTCGCGGCCCTCGTCTCGGCCCGCGCCACCGGCAAGGGGCGCGATATCGACACCTCCCTGTTCGAGGTGGCGATCCACAATGTGAACTATCTTGGCACGTGGTACATGAACGAGGGCGTCGTGACCGGCCGGCTGCCGCGCGGTGCCCACCCCTCGCTTACCCCGAGCCAGATGTACAAGACCAAGGACGGCTGGGTCTTCGTCATGTGCAACAAGGAGAAGTTCTGGCCGGTGCTGGCGGAGCTCATCGGCCGGCCGGAATGGGCGAGCGACCCGCGCTATCTGAGCTTCAGCGCGCGCCTCGCCAACCGCGATGCGCTGACCGTCGAGCTCGACGCCGTGCTGTCCGAGCGCACCACCGCCGCGTGGATCGCGCATTTCGCCGGCAAGGTGCCGGTGGCGCCGGTCTATGACGTGGCCCAGGCGCTCGACAACCCCTTCGTGGGCGAGCAGGGCCTGATCGCGGACGTGCCCCATCCGGCGCGCGGCACCATCAAGACGCCCGCCTGCCCGGTGCGCTGCCCGGGCGAGACGCTGCCGCTGCGGCCGGCGCCCCGGCTCGGCGCGCACAATGAGGAAATCCTCGGGCCGCTCGACGCCCCCAAGACGCGGCCCCGGCAACCAGTGTACAGCGATCTCCCATGAACCAGTCCTCCCCCCAGCCGCTCGGCGCGGGCCACACCCGCTATATCGCCCTGGCCCAGTCGCTGATCGACGACATCGCCGCCGGCCGCTATCCGCTCGGCGCGCTGCTGCCGACCGAGCACGAGCTGTGCGCGCAGTTCGGCGTGAGCCGCCACACCGTCCGCGAGGCGATCCGACGCCTCGCCGACCTCGGGCTGGTGACGCGGCAGCCGGGGGTGGGGACGCGCGTGCGCGCCCTGCGCAGCGCCTCGCGCTACGTGCATTCGAGCACCGGATCGGGTGACCTGTTCCAGTATGTGCGGGACGTGAAGCTCTTCCTCACCCGGCAGATCGAGGTCATCGCCGACGAGGACCTCGCGGAGCTTCTGGAGTGCCAGCCGGGCCAGGCCTGGCTGAAGGTGGTGGGCGAGCGGCGCGTCACGGGAGAGGAGCAGCCCATCGCGCTGACCCAGGTGTTCATCGTCTGGCCCTATCGCGACGTGCTCAAGGGCGTCAGCGCGCCCGACCTGCCGCTCTACGCCCTGATCGAGCAGCGCTACGGGGTGGTCGTCACCGAGGTCCGCCAGCAGATCAGCGCCGTGGCCATCGACGAGGAGAGCGCCAGGGTGCTCGGCGTGGAGCCCGGCACGGCGGGCCTCCGGGTGATCCGCAAATATCTCAACGCGGCCGGCAATATCATGGAAGTGGCGGTGAACCTTCATCCCGGCGACCGCTTCAGCCATTCCATGACCCTGCGCCTGGAAAGCGCCTCGGCGGCGGGGCGCGGCGCATGACGGAACGGGCCGGATCGAGGCCGGGCGGGGGCACGGTGCTGCCGCTCGCCGTGACCATCACCATCCAGGCGCTCGCCTCGCTCTCCTCCCTCGCCGCGCCGGTGATGGCGCCGGCGGCGGCCCGCGCCACCGGGCTGGCGGCCGAGACGGTGGGCCTCTTCGTGGGCATCGTCTATGCCACCGCGAGCGTGTCGAGCCTCGTCTCGGGCGATATGGTGCGGCGCTGGGGCGCCATCCGCATGAGCCAGGCCTCGCTGCTGCTCTGCGCGCTTGGCCTGTTGGCTGCGGCGAGCGGAACGCCGGCCATGATCCTCCTCGCCGCGATGCTCATCGGCCTCGGCTACGGTCCGATCACGCCGGCCAGCTCGCACATCCTGGTGCGCACCACGCCGCCCCACCGCATGGGCCTCACCTTCTCGCTGAAGCAGACCGGCGTGCCGCTGGGGGGGATGCTGGCCGGGCTGCTCCTGCCGCCCCTCATCGGCAGCATCGGCTGGCAGGCGACCGCCGTCGTCGTCGCCATCCTGTGCGTCCTGGCCACCGCCGTCACCCAGACCATCCGCGAGGCGCTCGACGACGACCGCGAGCCCGCCCGCGCCATCTCGGCGACGGCCCCGCTGCGGGCGCTGCAGATGGTGTTCGCCTCGCCGCCCATCCGCGACATGGGCGTGTGCTCCTTCTTCTTCGGCGCCATGCAGCTCTGCCTCACCACCTTCCTGGTGATCTACCTCACCTCGGCGCAGGGCATGGGGCTGGCGCTGGCGGGAACCGTCCTCGCGGTGGCGCAGGTGGCGGGCGTGACCGGACGCATCGGCTGGGGCTGGCTCTCCGACCGCTTCATCGCGCCCCGCCGCCTGCTCGGCCTCCTGGGCCTCGCCATGGGACTGGCCGGGATCACCTTCGCCTTTGCCGGCGCCTCATGGCCGATCGCCGCCTTCCTGCTGATCGCCGTCGTCTTCGGCGCGAGCGCCATCGGCTGGAACGGCGTCTTCCTCGCCGAGATCGCCAATCTCGCGCCCGCCGGCCAGGCCGCCACGGTGGCCGGGGCGAGCCTGTTCCTCACCTATGCCGGCGTGGTGGTCGGCCCGCCCGCGTTCGCCCAGGTGGTGGCGCGCACCGACAGCTTTGCCGCCGCCTATCTCGCCATCGGCGTCGTGATGCTGCTGGTGGGCCTCTATCTCGTCCTGACGCGGCCCGGCAGGCGCCGGCGCCCGCAGCCGGCCTGAGCCAGCGCCGCGGCGCACGGGAGGACCGCATGACCGTGACCCATCGCAGCTATCTCTTCGTGCCCGGCGACCGGCCGGAGCGGTTCGACAAGGCGGTGGCCGCTGGCGCCGACGTGACGGTGCTCGACCTCGAGGATGCGGTGCTGCCGGATGCCAAGGCACGGGCGCGCACGGCCATCCGCGGCTGGCTGTCCGCCGGCGGGCGCGCCGCCGTGCGGGTGAACGGCCTCGGCACCGAATGGCACGAGGACGACACGGCCGTCCTCGCCACGCCCGGCATCACCCACGTGCTCTTGCCGAAGGCGGAGGAGGCGGCCGCGCTCGCCGCCTTCGCCGCGCGGCTACCGGCGTCCCTGCCCATCGTGCCGCTGATCGAGACCGCGCTCGGGCTGTGGAACGCGCGCGCGCTCGCCGCCGTCGCGGGGGTGCGCCAGCTGGCGTTCGGCTCGGTCGATTTCCAGCTCGACACCGGCATCGAGGACGACGACCGGGGCCTGCTCCACGCCCGCTCCCAATTGGTGATCGCCTCCGCCGCGGCGGGCATCGCGCCGCCGGTGGACGGGGTGACCGTCGCCCTCGACGACGCGGCGCGGCTCGCCGCCGACGTGCGCGCGGCGCGCGGACTCGGCTTCGGCGGCAAGCTCTGCATCCATCCCAGGCAGGTGGCGGCGGTGCATGCCGGCTTCGCCCCCGATGCCGCCCAGCTGGCGAGGGCGAGCGCCATCGTCGCCGCGGCCGAGCACGCGGGCAACGGCGCGGTGCGGCTCAACGGCCAGCTCATCGACCGGCCGGTGGTGGAACGGGCGCGCCGCATGCTCGCCCAGGCCGGCTGAGACCCGGCGCCGAGACAGGAGCGCGCGAAATGACCGACCATCCGGAACGCATCCACGACGAGCTGGCGCTCATCCTGCGCCATGTTCCCGTCCGGGGCGGCCATCTCCTCGACATCGGCTGCGGCAGCGGGGACATGACGCGGCGCCTCGTGAGCGAGGCGGGGGCGGCGTCCGCGCTCGGGCTCGATATCGAGGCGGCCGTGCCGCACGAGGCGGTGCCGGACGAGCGCGTCGCCTTCCGGTCCGGGCGGGCGGAGGCCCTCGATCTGGACGACGCCAGCCGCGACGGCGCGCTGATGCTGAAGTCGCTGCACCACGTGCCGGCCGAGCATATGGATGCGGCGCTCACCGAGGTGGCGCGCGTGCTGAAGCCCGGCGGGGTGCTCTATGTGTCGGAGCCGGTGGCGCGCGGTCCGTTCGACGCGATCATGCGCCATTTCCATGACGAGGCGGAGGTGCGCGCCGCCGCGCAGGCCGCGCTGCGGCGGGTCGGCGCCCTGGAGGTGGTGGCCGACGTCATCTTCCTCTCGCCCGTCGGCTTCCGGGATTTCGCCGATTTCGAGCGGCGCATGATGACGCTGCCGACCCTGACCCGGCCCATTACCCCCGCGATGCGCGCGGCGACCGAGGCGGCCTACCGCGAGCGTGCTGCCGCGGATGGGAGCTTCGCGGCGGAGCGGGAGTTCGCCGTCAAGGTGCTGCGCCGTCCGTGACCCTGCGCCGGCGCCGATCGCGGAGGCCCGCCGGCGCCGGTCTCGGCCGGCGTGATCCGGACGCTGCGCGGATCGAGCCCAAGGAAGGGGAGCCGCGCCGCCCCCCGGCTCAGATGAAGACCTGCGGCAACACCGCCACCAGCGCCAGCGCCAGTGCCATGATCAGGACGTAGGGCAGGGTCCCGGCGATGATCCGCCGGAGCGGGACCTCGGGGATCACGCCCTTCACCACGAACAGGTTGAGGCCCACCGGCGGGGTGATGAGCGCCATTTCCATGTTGATCATCAAGATCACGCCGAACCACACCTTGTCCCAGCCGAACGTGTCGATGAC
>JAFIHR010000201.1 GCA_017849325.1 Xanthobacter autotrophicus
GCCCGCGGCAGCCCGGCGCAGATGCTCGGCAAGGTGAAGGCGCTCGCCTCCGCCGCCGAGGCCCTGGACGCGCAAGCTGCCGCGCCCGATGACGCCAGGGCGCCGGCGCCGTGAAGCGCGTCGCCCTTCAGGAGGCCTGGACCGGGGTCGCCGACTGCAAGAACTGCACGATCCGCGAATCGGTGCTGTTCGCCGGCCTCAAGGAGGAGGATTTCGACGAATTGCACCGCCCCATCGACCAATGGGTCTATCCCGCCGGGGCGGAGATCTACGGCGCCGGCCAGAAGGCCTCGACGCTCTTCACCGTGAGGAGCGGCCTCGTCAAGCTCACCCAGTTCCTGCCCGACGGCACCCAGCGCATCGTCCGCCTGTCGCGCCGGACCGACCTGTTCGGCCTCGAGGCGCTCATCGAGCAGGACTACCCCCACACCGCCACGGCCCTGCGCGAGACCGAGCTGTGCCGCCTGCCGGTGGACGTGGTGCGCGCCCTCTCCCACGCCAACAGCGCGCTCTATCACGAGCTGATGGCGCGCTGGCACAAGGCGCTCTCCGCCGCCGACCGCTGGATCACCGAATTCTCCACCGGCTCCGCCCGCGAGCGGGTGGTGCGGCTGCTCCTCTGGCTCGCCGAGATGGAGGATGGCGAGCGCTGCGAGCTGTTCAGCCGCGAGGATCTCGGCGCCCTGCTCGGCCTCACCACCGAGACCGCGAGCCGCACCATGGCGGAGCTGAAGCGCCAGGGCTTCATCTCCGAGCCGCGGGCCAATCACTTCCTGTGCGACGCGCCGAACCTGCGCCGGCTCATCAACTCCTGAGTCGGCTAGGCGTCATACCCCAGCAGCACGCGGCCCGAGCGGTAGAGCACATAGGCCGCCACCGTATAGACCACCACGGCGAAGATGCGGTTGAGGGTGTTCTTGTTGGCGCCCAGCCGGGTCGCCAGCAGCATGCCGATGAAGCCGCCCACCAGCCCGCCGGCGAGGAATTCCGCGGCCACCCGCCAGTCGATGAGGCCGGACAGGGAATAGTTGATCGCGGTGGCGAGGCCGAAGGTGCCGACCGCCAGCAGCGAGGTCCCCACCGCATAGATGGTCGCCATGCCGGTGGAGAAGATCAGCGCCGGCACGATGAGGAAGCCGCCGCCGATGCCGAACAGGCCGGAGGCCATGCCGGTGAGGAACGCCGCCACGCCGGCGTTGAGGCACAGCCGCCGCGTGATCACCGGCATGTCGGCCACGCTCACCGCCCGCGGACGCAGCATCAGCGTGGCGATCACCGCCATGACGAGGCCGAACAGGAACAGCAGCACCTGCCCATCGGTCATCTTGCCGATGGTCGAGCCGATGAAGGCGCCGACGGTGCCGACAATGGTGAAGACGAACGCGCAGCGCCACATCACATGGCCCTTGAGCGCGTGGCCGATCAGGTTGGCATAGGCGTTGAGCGACACCGCCAGCGCGCCGGTGCCGAGCGCGACGTGGGGCGCGCCCACCCCCACCACATAGAGCAGGAGCGGCGTCGCGAGCACCGAGCCGCCGCCACCGATCAGGCCCAGGATGAAGCCGGAGAAAGCGCCGGAGAGCACGGCGGTCACGGTCTGATACAGCACGGCGGTCTGGCTTTCGCGAAGGGTGCCGCATCGCAGAGAGCGACGGCGGCGCCCGGGGGGCGGACGGGCCCGCCGGAAGGCCGGCAGGCCGGGGAGGAGAAGCGTTGGCTGCGCCCCTTGGCGCGCCGGCGCCGCGGAGGCGCTCAGAGCACGTCGAGGGGCACCTTGAGGAAGCGTTTTCCGGCCGCATCGGGCTCGGGCAGGCGGCCGGCCTTCATGTTCACCTGAAGCGACGGGATGATGAGGCGCGGCATGCCGAGGGTCGCATCGCGGGCCGTGCGCATGGCGACGAACTCGGCCTCGCTCACCCCGTCATGGACGTGGATATTGTGCGCCCGCTCCTCGGCCACGGTGGTCTCCCACCGCACCGCGCGGCCGTTCGGCATGTAGTCGTGGCACATGAACAGGCGGGTGGCGGACGGCAGCGCCAGCACAATGTGGATGGAGCGGAAGAGCTGGTGGGCGTCGCCGCCCGGAAAATCCGCCCGCGCCGTGCCGCCGTCGGGCATGAACAGGGTATCGCCCACGAAGGCCGCATCGCCGATCACATGGGTCATGCAGGCCGGCGTGTGGCCCGGCGTATGGAGCGCGACGCCCTGGAGCGAGCCGATCGCATAGGTTTCACCCTCGGTGAACAGGCGGTCGAACTGGCTGCCGTCGCGCGCGAAGTCCCTGCCCTCGTTGAACACCTTGCCGAAGGTGTCCTGCACCACGGTGATCCTGTCGCCGATGCCGATCCTGCCGCCCAGCTCGCGCTGGAGATAGGGCGCGGCGGACAGATGGTCCGCATGCACATGGGTCTCGATCAGCCAGTCCACCCGAAGGCCGTGGGCGCGCACGAAGCCGATGATCCGGTCCGCCGAGACGGTAGACAGGCGCCCGGCCGCGTAATCGAGATCAAGCACGCTGTCGATGATGGCGCAGGCGTCGGAGGCCGGGTCCCGCACCACGTAGCTGATGGTGCCGGTGGCCTCGTCATAGAAGCC
>JAFIHR010000023.1 GCA_017849325.1 Xanthobacter autotrophicus
CACCACGCAGACATCGGCACTGGAGGTTTCCGGCTGGTCCACGGCGTCCTCGTTTCCCGTTCGACCGCGCCCCGCAGGGGCCTTCGGCCCGCCTCTCGTGCGCCAGCGCCGCGCCGGATGCAAGGGCAACGGCAAGGCGCGGGCGCGCACCCGCCCTGCCCGGTTTGCCAGAGCCGGCGGGCTTCGCTAGAAGGCGCGCCATGCAGGAGGCATCGCGAGCGACCGCGCGGCGGCGTCACGTCTTCTTCGTGGCGGGCTATGATCCGACGCCGCTGGACGAGCACCTGCGCATCTTTGCCCGCGAGCTTGCCCGCTTCGGCGCGGTGTGGGGCGCGGCGACCCGCTGCGATCCGCCGCCCCCCGAGCCGACGCCCACCGGCGGCGCGTGGGCATTTTCCGCCGAAGGCCCGGACTGGGGCGCGCAAGGCCGCTACGAGATCCTCGCCTGGGACGACCTCGTGCGCGCCGACATGGGCCGCAGCGGCCTCTCCCACCTCAAGGGCTCGCTGCGCACCATGGCCGACATGATCGCCAGCGGCACCCTCTGGCGCTATCTCCGGACCAGCCGGCGCTACAGCATCTTCTTCCTGTTCACCTACATCATCGTCGCCGGCTTCTGGCTGCTGGCGGGGCTCATCGGCGCGGGAGCGGGCTGGCTCACCGCGCCCATGCTCGGCGGCGCGGGCGCGGGGCTTCTCGGCGCCGCCGTGGCGCTCGGCGCGGGGCTCGGCCTCTTCGCCGTCTTCGGCCGGGCGTTCCGGCTGAAGCAGTCCCTCGATCTGGCGGAATTCTCGGTGGATTACGCCCACGGCCGGCATCCCGAGGTCGATGCGCGCATCGGCCGTTTCGCCGAGCGGGTGAGGCAGGTGGCGGCGGCGGGCGGGGTGGACGAGATCGTCATCGCCGGCCACAGCCTCGGCGCGACCCATGCGGTGAGCCTCGTCGCCGAGGCGCTGAGGCAGGATCCCGACTTCGGCGCCACGGTGCCGGTGCGCATCCTCACCATCGGCTCGACCACGGCGAAGTTCGCTTTGCATCCGGCCGGCACGCGCCTGCGCGCCGCCGCCGATCAGGTGGCCGCCACGCCGCGCATCGGCTGGCTGGAGATCCAGGCGCGCGACGACATCGTGAGCTTCTACAAGGTGAACCCGGTCACCCTCGGGGCGGCCACCCTCACCCAGGGCAACCTCGCGGTGGGGGACTTCTCCGAGCGCCCGCTGATCCGCCACCTCGGCGTCTACGACATGCTGACGCCGGAGACCTACGCGCGCTTCCGCCTCGACGTCATGCGCCGGCACTGCCAGTTCTTTCTCGCCAATGACCGGCGCGCTCCTTATGACTTCTACGCCTTCATCGCCGGGCCGGAGCGCTTCGATGCGCTGGCCGCCTACGAGAGCGGGCTGATGGCCTTCCTCGCCGCGGACGGCAGCCGCACCGGCCCCGCCACCCGCTCCGCGGCGCCGGGCGCGCCGGTCCCCGCCGCCGGAACGGCCGGCACCTTCTGATCATCCGGGAAACGCCATGAGCCTTTTACTCTTCGCCAAGATCGCCTGGGCCGTGGGCGTGGTGACCTGGTTCGTGATGCGCCTGCCGTTCCAGCGCAAGGCGCGCCGCAAGGCGGTGGCCGATGCGCGCCACCGCAACGCGCGGGACATGACGCTGCTCTCCATCTCAACGCTGGGGCTCGGCATCATTCCGGCGATCTACGCGCTCACCGGATGGCCGGCGGGGGCGAGCTACCCCCTCAGCGCCCTGCAGGTGATCGCCGGCGTTGCGGTATTCGCCGCCGCGCTGTGGCTGTTCTGGCGCACCCATCGCGATCTCGGGCAGAACTGGTCGGTGACGCTGGAGATCAAGGACGCCCACAAGCTCATCACCAACGGCGTCTACGCGAAAGTGCGGCATCCCATGTATTCGGCCTTCTTCCTGTGGGCGCTGGCGCAGGCGCTGCTGCTGCCGAATGTGGTCGCCGGGCTCGCCGGCCTCGTCGGCTTCGGCACCCTGTTCTTCTTCCGGGTGGGACGGGAAGAGGCGATGATGCGCGAGGCCTTCGGCGCCGAGTACGACGCTTATATGGCCCGCACCAAGCGCATCATTCCCGGCCTCTACTGATCGCGGCGCCGGGAGCGGAACGAAGCGCGACCTTCCGCGCGGCCCCGATTCGGACGCGCTGCGTTCCCGTTCCGCCCGTGGATAACCCGGCAGACCGCGCGGCGCTGTCCCATTCCGGGACAGCGCGCCGCTCACCCCTCGGGATCGAGCGGCGCGGTGCCCGTGGCGGCGCCGTCGGCATCGCGGGTGATGGTCTCCACCCGCGCCTCGGCGGCCTTGAGCAGCGCCTCGCAGCGCCGCTTCAGGGCCTCGCCCCGCTCGTAGATGGCGATGGATTCCTCCAGCGGCACGTTGCCCTTCTCAAGGCTCGCCACGATGGATTCCAGCTCGCCCAGGGCCTGCTCGAAGCTGAGGCCCGCCACATCCGACGCGCTTGCCTGCGCCCCACCCGATGCAGCAGCGGCGGCGCCTTTGCCGGAACCCTTTGCAGTCTCGGCCATGGCCGTCTCCCGTGATTCTTCGTCGCCCACCATAGCCGAGGCGGCGGCCGCCCTTAACCCGCAATGGCCGCCATTGCCGCCCGGGGTGGCCGGATCGCAAGCCCTTTGCTAGAAGCCCCGGCAACACAGGAAACAATGACATGCCCGCCGAGGCGCCCGCGCCCCTGACCCCGCCCAAGACGCTCCCGCTCGAAGATGCGCTGCTGGCGCATTTTTCGGCGGCCGGCTTCACGCGCCTCGATCCGCCCATTCTCCAGCCGGCCGACGTGTTCCTCGACCTTTCGGGCGAATCCATCCGCCGGCGCATGTATCTCACCACCGATGCCGACGGCCGCGAATTGTGCCTTCGCCCGGATCTCACCATCCCCATGGCCCGGGCGGCGCTGGCCGGCGCCCTGCCGTTTCCGGCGGCGGTGAGCTATCTCGGCCCGGTGTTCCGCTTCCGCGGCGAGGGCTCGGGCGAGTTCCGCCAGGCGGGCGTCGAATCCTACGGCCGGACCGACAAGGAAGCCGCCGACGCGGAGATGCTCGCCCTCGGCCTCGAGACCTGCGCCATCGCCGGCCTCGGCGTCCCGGAGATCCGCTACGGCGACGTTGGCCTGTTCGCGGCGCTGCTGGAGGCTTTGCCCCTCGCCCCGGCGTGGCGCCGGCGCCTGTTCAAGGATTTCGGCCAGGGCCGGCTCGATGCCGATTTCAGCCCGGCCGACGGACAGGGGCCCGAGGCGGGCATCCATTCGGGTGTGCTGGCGGCGCTCGCCGGGGCGGACCCCGAGGCGGCGCGCGCGCTCATCACCGACCTTCTGTCCATCGCCGGCATCACCACGGTGGGCGGGCGCTCGGTGGTGGAGATCGCCGAACGCTTCCTGGAGCAGGCGGCGCTGGAAGCCGGCAACGGCCTCTCGCCGGAGACCCGCACCGTGCTGCAGCGCTATCTCGCCGTACGCGGCACCCCCACCGCCGCGTCGGCCGCCCTGCGGGCGCTGGCGGGCGACGCGGGCATCGACCTCGCCTGCGCCCTCGACCTGTTCGACCGGCGCTCGGAGCTGTTCGCCAAGCGCGGCGTGACGCTCGATCAGGTGGGCTTCTCCACCGCCTTCGGGCGGCCCCTCGATTATTACAGCGGCATGGTGTTCGAGCTGCACGCGCCCGGAGGCGAGGCCGGGGGCACCCTGGTGGCGGGCGGGCGCTACGACACCCTGCTCTCCCGCCTCGGCGCCGCGAAGGCCGTGCCGGCGGTGGGCCTCGCCGTCTGGGTGGAGCGGCTTGCCGCGCTGGAGGCGCGCCCATGAACACGTCCGCGAAAAGCTCCGCCCTCATCCTCGCCGTGCCCTCCAAGGGACGGCTGCAGGAAAACGTGCACGCCTTCTTCGCCCAGGCAGGCATGCCCTTGCTGCAGGCCCGCGGCGCCCGCGACTACCGCGGCGTGCTCGGCGGGGTGGACGACGTGGAGGTGGCCTATCTCTCCGCCTCGGAGATCGCCGCGGCCCTGGCTTCGGGCACGGCCCACCTCGGCGTCACCGGCGAGGACCTGGTGCGCGAGAACATCCACGACGCCGATTCCCGCGTGGCCCTGCTGGAGCCCCTCGGCTTCGGCCATGCCAACGTGGTGGTGGCGGTGCCGCAGGCCTGGATCGACGTGCGCACCATGGACGACCTCGACGACGTGGCCGGCCATTTCCACGGCCGCACCGGCAAGCGCATCCGCGTCGCCACGAAGTATGTGAACCTGACGCGCGGCTTCTTCGCCCGCCACGGCATCGTCGACTACCGCATCGTCGAGAGCGCCGGCGCCACCGAAGGCACCCCCGCCGCCGGCACCGCCGAGCTGATCGTGGACATCACCACCACCGGCGCGACGCTGGCCGCCAACGGGCTCAAGGTGGTGGACGACGGGGTGATGCTGAAGTCCCAGGCCAATCTCGTCGCCTCCCTCACCGCGCCCTGGACCGACGCCGCCCGCGCCGCCGCCAGCGCCGTGTTCGACCGCATGGCGGCGGCCAAGCGCGCCCGCACCATGCGCGAGGTGCGCACCCGCTTCTCAAGCTGCGACAACTCGCTGGTGGAGGAGGCGGTGACGACCTATCGCTGCGTCGCGCCGTTCGGCGGGCCGACCTCCTCGGGCATGCTCACCCTGCACTGCCCGCCGGACACATTGCACGGCCTCGCCAGCTTCCTGCGCGCGCGGGGCGCGAGCATGGTGACGGTGGCGCCCATCGAATATGTCTTCGCCTCGGACAATCCGCTGTTCGAAGTGCTTCAGGCGCGCCTCGGGGCCGCCTGAGGGGGCGTGCGCGCCGGATGGAGATGCCCGGCGCGGCGGTTACATCACGTTACAAATCGACGCCCGGCGGTCGCATGGAGGCAAAGCCTCCTCCCCACAATGCCATCCGAGCATGTGGAGGAGGTTCGATCATGCGTGTTCGTTTGTTGTCTGCCCTTGCCGGACTGCTGATGCTGCCGGCGCTGGCGAGCGGTGCCGCGGCCGCCACCGCCGCGGTCGCCACCGGCACCGTCAACCTGCGCGCCGGCCCGGGCACCGGCTATCCGGTGGTGACGGTGATTCCCGCCGGCGCCGCCATCGCCACCCACGGCTGCCTCAGCGGCTACAGCTGGTGCGACGTGGGCTTCGGCGGCACCCGGGGGTGGGTGTCGTCCAATTACATCCAGGTGGTCTATGCCGGCGCGCCGGTGGTGCTCACCGCGCCCGTCGCCACCGCGGTGGGGGTCGCGGTCGTGCCGTTCACCCAGGCCTATTGGAACAATTATTACGTGGGCCGCCCCTGGTACGGCCAGTGGAACCGCTATTACGGCCCCTATGGCGGCGCGGCCCATGCCGGCGCCACCCGCTGCGGCCCCAACGGCTGCGCCCATGTGGGCGTCACCCGCGGCCCGGCCGGCAATGTGGTGGTGCGCGGCGGCGCGATCCACCGCTGAGCGGGCGCTCTCCGAGGGGGCGATCGGGGGCAATCTTCGAGGCGCGGCGACGCGGCCCCCGAGCCGGTTCGCCGCGCCCGTCCATCGGCGCCCTCGCCGCCCCCTGAGGCGCGCCGGAGGAGAGGCGGGGCGCGGACGCCGCCGGCGAGGGGAGGACGGACACGACCTCCTCCACCCGCTTCCCTGGCCGGCGCTGCCGCGTCCCGCCTCGTCCCGCGCCACATCACAAAAATTTTCGATTGAACGTAGAAAAGCAATTCACTTGATCGATTGAAGCGGTCTGCCGATGCTGGCCCCCGACAGTTTCGGGAGCACCGCATGACCCAGGGCCAGCCCGCAGCGGGCATCATCGACGAAGACATCACCGACCCACCGGCCGAATGGACCGAGCCGGAACCGGAGGTACCGGCCCAGGCCCCGCCCGGCCCCGCGGCCATCGTGCACAGCGCCCAATCCATCCTTCCCGGGCTCGCGCTCACCGGCGCCATCGCGCTCGCGGCCTATGGGGTGCGGATGATTCCCGGCCTCGGGCTGCTGAGCCCCCTGGTGATCGCCATCGTCATCGGCATGGCGTTCCACAATCTGGTGGGCACGCCCAAGGCGGCCGTGCCGGGGGTGAAGTTCGCGCTCCGGCGCATCCTGCGCTTTGCCATCGTGCTGCTCGGCCTGCAGCTCACCGTGGCGCAGGTGCGCTCGGTGGGGGCGGTGGGCTTCTCCATCGTCGCCTTCACCCTGTTCGCCACCTTCTTCGCCACCCGCTGGATGGGCCAGCTTCTGGGCGTGGAGCGGAAGCTCGCGGAGCTGATCGCGGCCGGCACCTCCATCTGCGGCGCCTCGGCGGTGATCGCCACCAACACGGTGACCCGCGGCTCCGACGAGGACGTGGCCTATGCGGTGGCCTGCGTGACCGTGTTCGGCTCGCTGTCCATGCTGATCGCGCCGATGCTGCTGCCCTACATCGGCTTCACCGCGCACGAGTACGGCCTGTGGACCGGCTCGGCCATCCACGAGGTGGCGCAGGTGGTGGCCGCCGCCTTCCAGGGCGGGCAGGAGGCCGGCGAGTTCGGCACCGTCGCCAAGCTCTCGCGTGTGATGCTGCTCGCGCCCCTGGTCATCGGCCTCGGCCTCGTCGCGGTGGCGCGGGCCCGCAGCGAGGACGGCGCCGGCTATGCCCGCCCGCCCATGCCGTGGTTCGTGTTCGGCTTCATCGCCATGATGCTGGTGAACTCGACGGGGATCGTGCCGGTGGAGGCGAAGGCGCCCATCGTCACCACCACCACCTTCCTCTTGGCGGTGGCGCTCGGCGCCATGGGCCTTGAGACCGACGTGCGCAAGCTCCGCAACAAGGGCCTGAAGCCCCTGGCGCTGGGCGCGGCGGCTTGGCTCTTCATCTCCGGCCTCAGCTTCGTGCTGATCGCGACGCTCGCCACCTGAGGCGGAGGGAACCACAAAGGAACTTGGGCACCCTCCCTGCCCCCGGGGCGCCCGCCAGAGCGCGGTCCATCAGGATCGCGCTCTGCTTTTTTGACGCCGACGCGCTTTTCCGCTCCAATCACGCCCATCAGAAACCTCTGGAAACGCCAGAAGATTTCGCCATGACGTTCGAACAGCTCCGGGTCTTCCTCGCGGTCGCCGACGAGCTGCACATGACGCGGGCCGCCGATCACCTGCACATGACCCAGTCGGCGGTCTCGGCCTCGGTGGCGGCGCTGGAGGCGGCGTGCGGGGTGCGGCTGTTCCACCGTATCGGCCGGCGCATCACCCTGACCGAGGCGGGCGAGAGCTTCCGGCCGGAGGCGCAGGCCATCCTCGCCCGGGTCGCCCAGGCGGAGACCGTGCTCGCCGACCTCTCCGGCCTGAAGCGCGGCCACCTCGCCCTCCATGCCAGCCAGACCATCGCCAACTACTGGCTCGGCCCCCTGCTCCACCGCTTCCACGGCCGCCATCCCGAGATCACCCTGGAGGTGACCATCGGCAACACCGCCCAGGTGGCCGCCGCGGTGCGCGAGGGCGGGGCGGACCTCGGCTTCGTGGAAGGCGACGTGGATGCCGAGCTCCTCGCCAAGACCGCTTTGCCCGGCGACCGCCTGATGCTGGTGGTGGCGACGGACCATCCCTGGGGCCGGGGCGAGACGGTGAGGCCCGGCGACCTGCTCGACGTGCCCTTCGTGCTGCGCGAGGCGGGCTCGGGCACGCGGCAGATCTTCGAGCAGAGCCTCGCCCGGCAGGGCATCGATCCGCGCCGGCTCAAGGTGGCGCTGGAGCTGCCCTCCAACGAGGCGGTGATCAGCGCGGTGAGCGCGGGGGCGGGCGCAACGGTGATCTCCGAGCTGGTGGCGGCGGCGGGGCTGGCGGCGGGGGCGCTCCGCTTCGTGCCGCTGGCGTTCCCGGCGCGCCGCTTCTACGTGCTGCGGCACGGCGACCGCTACCGCTCGCGGGCGGCGGAGGCGCTGCTCGCCCTGCTCAGGGAGCCTGCCGGCAAGGCCGGCGGCGCGGCGGACGGCGAAGAGGCGGACGGCGAAGAGGCGGACGGCGCGCGGGCGACGAGCGCGCCGCGCTAAGCGATCAGCGGCGGAACAGGCCCACCAGCTCCACATGGGGCGAGTAGCGGAACTGGTCCACCGGGGTCACGCCTTCCAGCCGGAAGCCGCCGTCGAGCAGCAGCCGCGCGTCGCGCGCGAAGGTCGCCACGTTGCACGAGACATAGACGAGGCGCGGCACCGGGGACTGCGCCAGCTCGCGCGCCTGCGCCTCGGCGCCCTGGCGGGGCGGATCGATCACCACCGCATCGAAGGCGGCCAGTTCCTTCGCCATCAGCGGGCGGCGGAACAGGTCGCGCGCCTCCCCCTCGATGCCCTTGAGGCCCGGCGTCGCCTTGCCGGCCTTCAGCAGCGCCGCCATGGCGCCGGCATGGCTTTCATAGGCCGCCACCCGGTGCGCCTCGGCAAGGCGCAGCGCGAAGGTGCCGGCTCCGGCGAACAGGTCCGCCACGCGCTTCGCCCCGCAGGTCGCGTCGCGCACCCGGGCGCTGAGCACCGCCTCGCCCTCGGCCGTGGCCTGCAGGAAGGCGGCGGGCGGAAGCTCCACCCGCGCCCGGCCCATCAGCGCCACCGGCGCCGCCCGCTGCAGCACCAGTTCGCCGTGGCGGGTCAGGCGGGCGAGGCGAAAGCGCTCGGCGATGGCGGCCACTTCGGCGAATTGCGCCGGCGGCAGCGGACCCGAGCCGCGTACGTCGAGATCGAGACCGGTGGCGCTTTCGGTGACCTGAATATCGAGCGGCTTCTTCAGCGGCGCCAGCGCCTGCGCCACGGCCCGCGCCGCCGGAAGGGCATCGGCGAGGCTCGGCGCCAGCACCGGGCACGCCTCGATGGGCACCATGGCGTGGGACCGCCGCTCGGCGAAGCCGACCACGGTGCGCGCGCCATATTGCCGGGCGTGGAGGATCACCCGCCGCCGGCCGGCGCCATGGGCATCCACCAGCGGCGCCACCTGCGCCACGATGCCTTCGCGCGCGAGCGCCTCCACCACCAGCGCGCGCTTGAAGGCGAAATAGGGTTCCAGCTGCCAATGCTGCAGCAGGCAGCCGCCGCAGCGGCCGAAATGGGAACA
>JAFIHR010000202.1 GCA_017849325.1 Xanthobacter autotrophicus
AGGAAGATCAGCACCGCGAAGCCCGAGATGTAGGAGCCGATGGAGGAGATGAAGTTCCAGTGCGCGAAGGCATCCGGATAGTCGGCATAGCGGCGCGGCATGCCCGCGAGGCCGAGGAAGTGCTGCGGGAAGAACACCAGGTTCACGCCGACGAAGGTGACCCAGAAGTGCAGCTTGCCCCAGAATTCCGGGATCATGTAGCCGAACATCTTGGGGAACCAGTAGTACCAGCCGGCGAAGATCGCGAACACCGCGCCGAGCGACAGCACGTAGTGGAAGTGCGCCACCACGTAATAGGTGTCGTGCAGCGAGCGGTCGATGCCGGCGTTGGAGAGCACCACGCCCGTCACGCCGCCCACGGTGAACAGGAAGATGAAGCCGATGGCCCACAGCATGGGCGTGCGGAACTGGATGGAGCCGCCCCACATGGTGGCGATCCAGGAGAAGATCTTCACGCCCGTGGGCACGGCGATGATCATGGTGGCGGCCACGAAGTAGGACTGCGTCGCCGTGGACAGGCCCACCGTGTACATGTGGTGCGCCCACACCACGAAGCCCACCACGCCGATGGCCACCATCGCGTAGGCCATGCCGAGATAGCCGAACACCGGCTTGCGCGAGAAGGTGGACACGATGTGGGAGATCAGGCCGAACCCGGGCAGGATCAGGATGTACACCTCGGGATGCCCGAAGAACCAGAAGAGGTGCTGGAACAGGATCGGGTCACCGCCGCCGGCCGGGTCGAAGAAGGTGGTGCCGAAGTTGCGGTCGGTGAGCAGCATGGTGATGGCGCCCGCCAGCACCGGCAGCGACAGCAGCAGCAGGAAGCCGGTGATGAGCTGCGACCAGGCGAACAGCGGCATCTTGTGCAGCGTCATGCCCGGGGCGCGCATGTTGAAGATGGTGGTGATCAGGTTGATCGCGCCCAGGATCGACGAGATGCCGGCGAGATGCAGCGAGAAGATCAAGAGGTCCATGGCCGGGCCGGGATGGCCGAGCTTGGACGACAGCGGCGGATAGATCGTCCAGCCGCCGCCGAAGCCGTTGGCGCCCGGCGCGCCTTCCACGAACAGCGAGGAGAGCGCCAGGATGAAGGCCGGCGGCAGCAGCCAGAAGGCGATGTTGTTGATCCGCGGGAAGGCGGTGTCCGGCGCGCCGATCATCAGCGGCGCGAAGTAGTTGCCGTAGCCGCCGATGAGCGCGGGCATCACCATGAAGAAGATCATGATGAGGCCGTGGCCGGTGGTGAAGACGTTGAAGGTCTGCGGATCCGAGAAGATCTGCATCCCCGGCTCCTGCAGCTCCATGCGGATGCCGATGGACAGGATACCGCCGACGATGCCCGCCACGATGGCGAACATCAGGTACATCAGGCCGATGTCCTTGTGATTGGTCGAGAACACCCAGCGCTTCCACCCGCGCGGGGTGTCAGAATGGGCCGGATGGGAAAGTGCCTCAGTGGCCATGACGTCACCCTTGATCTGTCCGGCGGAGCAGAAGCCGCGCCCGCCGTCCCGTTTCCTCACCGCATCGGCAGCCCATGGATTGGACACCCTGGTTCCGCCGCGAAAACTCGTCCCCAAAGCAGGAGCGCCGGTTGATCCGGCGCGCCGCGAACTCTCAGCGGACCGGGCCCGCGTCCGCCAGCTTGCCGGCCGCATCGGCCGCCGAGGCGAACTTCGCCTTCGCCTGCGCGACCCAGGCGGTGAAATCCGCTTCGCTCACCACCCGGATGGCGATGGGCATGAAGGCGTGATCCTTGCCGCACAGCTCGGAGCACTGGCCGTAATAGGTGCCCACCTGGGTCGCCCGGAACCAGGTCTCGTTGAGGCGGCCGGGGATGGCGTCGATCTTGATGCCGAACGAGGGCATGGCGAAGGAGTGGATCACGTCGGCGGCGGTGACCTGCACCCGCACGTTCTTGTTCACCGGCACCACGACCTCATTGTCCACCGCGAGCAGACGCGGCTGGCCGGGCTTCAGCTCCTTCTCGGTCAGCATGAGGGAGTCGAAGCCGAAGTTGCCGTTGTCGGGATATTCGTAGGACCAGTACCACTGGTGTCCGACCGCCTTGATCGTCATGTCGGCGGGCGGCACGTTCAGCTCCAGATGCAGGAGACGGAACGACGGGATGGCGATCATCACCAGGATCATCACCGGGATCACCGTCCAGGCCACTTCGATGAGGGTGTTGTGGCTGGTCTTGGAAGGGGTCGGATTGGCGCGCTCGTTGAAGCGCAGCACCACCACCACCAGCAGCACCAGCACGAACAGCACGATCGCGGTGATGGTCACCAGGAGCAGGCCGTTGAAACGGTGGATATCCTCCATCACCGGCGTGGCGGCGGCCTGGAGATTGACCTGCCAGGGATGGGGCTGGCCCATGGGGGCGGCGGGAGCAGACTGGGCGAAGGCGGCCGCGCTCGCGACCATCGCTGCGGCGAAGGCGCCGACGGCAGAGGCGGCTGCGCGAAGGTGCGACGTCATGGTTCTCTGCTCTCCCTTGGCCGGCGCGCTTCCGCGCCGCGCTATTCGCGTAACGGCACCTTTCCTTTTAAAGGTTCGACAGGCCGTCACTCTCCCTAGAATTCATCAAACACAATTGTCCTCGCCTTGCAATGACCACAGGTTCGCCGTGGATGCGACATTAAGTCGGGTCCGATACGGCACTTTTCCCGTTGTCATCCCGTCGCACCCTTGTGGCTCTTGGACTTATGTCGAAGGCCTCCGGCGCTTTCGCCGGGCCGCGCGATGCCGGGCCTCACCCAGCGTGAACGCCGGAAGCCGGGGCCCGGAGGCGCGGTGTCGCGGAGCGGGCGGCATCACCGCCGCGACTCACCATGGCGACGGGCGCGCGCCGGCCTTCCGCGCAGCCGCAGAACCGGCGCAGACCGCCTTTTCGGCACGAAAACTGCCCCAATCTTGACAGGAACCGCTGTGCATTAAGGCAATAGTTGAAAAGGTGGGCTATCTCCTGTCTGTCTCGGCGACAGCCAAGCGCCCCGCAAGGTCCGCCGCCGAGTCGTCGCCGAACCCCTCGCCCATTTGCGGAGTTGAGTTGATGGTCGTGTCGTTCCTTGGTTCCTCCCCTTCCTCGTCCGGCCGCGCGCGGCTCTTCCGCGCCCGGAGCGGGGGAGCCGGCGGCGCCTTCGGCCTCGCCCTCGCGACGACGTTCGCCATGATCCTCGCCCTTTTCGCCGCTCCGGCCCCGGCGGCCGCCCAGGGGGTGGTGAAGTCGGTGCACGGCGACTGGCAGATCCGCTGCGACACCCCGCCCGGCGCCCAGGGCGAGCAGTGCGTGCTGCTGCAGAGCGTGCAGGCCGAGGACCGGCCCAACGTGGGCCTCACCGTCATCGTGCTGAAGACCGCCGATCAGAAGAGCCGGCTGCTGCGCGTGCTCGCGCCCCTCGGGGTGCTGCTGCCCGCCGGCCTCGGCCTCAAGATCGACGACCAGGATGTGGGCCGCGCCGGCTTCGTGCGCTGCCTGCCCAACGGCTGCGTCGCCGAGGTGGTGATGGATGACGCCCTCATCGGCAAGCTGCGCAGCGGCAAGCTCGCCACCTTCATCATCTTCCAGACGCCCGAGGAGGGCATCGGCGTGCCGCTGAGCCTCAACGGCTTCGCCGGGGGATTCGACGCGCTGAAATAGCGCGGAGCCGGCGCCGCGGCCCACCGCATGCCGTGCGGCGGCGCCGTTGAGACCTCGTTCAGCATGACCGCCGTCGCCCCCTTGCCCCGAGGCGGCGGGCGGCATTGTCCTTGCAGTGCAGCATTTCCGGAGATTGCTGAAGGTAACGCCCCCGCGCTGCCTCAGCTTCGGCATTCTTTGGACACGCTTGGTGCCCACAAGGCCGACAGCTCCAGCCGGCAGCAGCGTGAGGATCGAAGGCCATGCACGGGGAAGATCACGCGCTGTTCATCGCTGCCCTGGCCTTCCTCGCGGCCGCCGTGATCTCTGTTCCCGTGGCCAAGAAGCTCGGCTTCTCGCCGGTCGTCGGCTACCTCATCGTCGGCATCGCCATCGGTCCCGCCGGATTCAACGTGGCCCATCCCTCGGTGGTCTCCAACGTCGCGACCCTGGGCGTGGTCCTGCTCCTGTTCCTCATCGGGCTGGAGCTGAAGCCCTCGCGCCTGCTCTCCATGAGCCGCTACATCTTCGGGCTCGGCGCGGCCCAGCTCGCGCTGTCCGCCATCGTGTTCGGCCTGCTCGCCTCCTTCGTGCTGGGCTTCAACATGGCGGCGGCGGTGGTGAGCGGCATCGCCCTGTCGGTGTCGGGCACGGCGATCGCCCTGCAGCTCCTCGGCGAGCGCGGCGACCTCTCCACGCCCTACGGCCAGCGCACCTTCTCCATCCTCCTGTTCCAGGACATCGCGGTGGTGCCGCTGCTGGCGCTCATGCCCTTCCTGTCGCCCTACCGGGCGGAGGCGCCGCACGATCCGACCCAGGCGCTGATCGAGGTGGGAAGCGCCATCGCCGCGCTGGCCGGCATCGTGCTGGCCGGCCGCTACCTGCTCAATCCCATGTTCCGGGTGCTCGCCCGCTCCGGCGCGCGCGAGGCCATGACGGCCGCCGCGCTGCTGGTGGTGCTGGGCGCCGCCGGCCTCATGGAGGCGGTGGGGATGTCCATGGCGCTGGGCGCGTTCCTCGCCGGCCTCCTATTGTCGGAAAGCACGTTCCGCCACGAGCTCGAAGCCAATGTGGACGCCTTCCGCGGCCTGCTGCTCGCCATGTTCTTCATGAGCGTGGGCATGTCGCTGAACCTCGCCATCGTGGCGAAGAACATCCTGCCGCTGCTGGTGGCGACCCTCGTGGTGGCGGCGGTGAAGGGGCTCATCGTCTATTTCGTGTTCCGCGCAGAGCACATCGGCCGGCCCGATGCGCTGCGCGCCTCGGTGGCGCTGATGTCGGCGGGCGAGTTCGCCTTCGTGCTGCTTCCCCTCGGCCTGTCCGACGGCATCCTCAACCGCTACCACGCGGACATGCTGATCGCGCTCGCCGCGCTGTCCATGATGCTGAGCCCGCTGCTGTTCGCGATCCTCGACCGCGTGCTGCCCCGCCTTGCCCGGCGCCGCGCCCGGCCCGAGCCGCAGCCCGACGACTTCTCCGACGCCGACGGCTCGGTGCTGGTGATCGGCTTCGGCCGCTTCGGCCAGATCGTCTCCCAGTGCCTTTTGGCCGAGGGGGTGCGGGTGACCATCATCGACAACGACGTGGAGATGATCCAGAGCGCGGGCCGATTCGGCGTGCACATCTATTACGGCGACGGCACGCGCCTCGAGGTGCTGCGCGCGGCGGGCGCCGAGGACGTGGAGGTGATCTGCGTCTGCGTCGACGACAAGGAGGATGCGAGCCGCATCGTCGATATCGTCAAGGCGTCCATCCCCGGCGCGCGCATCTTCGTGCGCAGCTACGACCGGGTGCATTCCATGGACCTGCTGCGCAAGGGCGTGACCTTCGAGCTGCGCGAGACGCTGGAATCGGCCCTCGCCTTCGGCGGGCGTGCGCTGGAGGTACTGGGGCTCAGCGCCGAGGCGGCGCGCACCCGCGTCGCCGACGTGCGCCAGCGCGACCGCACCCGCCTGCAGCGCCAGCTCGAAGAGGGCATCTTCGCCGGGGCGGAAGTCTTCACCGGACGCAAGAAGGTCGAGCCGGAGCCTCTCACCCAGCCCGGCAAGCCGGCCCAGCCGCTCAATCCGGAAGCGCAGGACATCCTGACCCACGAGACCGAATTTTCCGGCTGATGCTTTCTCCGTGGCAAATTCTATGGAAAGTTCGTGGTTCGCACAGCTTGTGTGAAACCATTGATCCTTTTCCGATCCCTTCGTGATTTCGGCGGAACGATGGCGTAGGCTTCTGTATTAACGGAGGCGATGAATGGACCGTTTCGTCGAAATGCTGCGCGCTGCGCAGGGAGGGCATGGCATGGAAAATCTCGCCCGAGCGTATGGATTGTCCATTCAGCAGGCCCAGGCTGCGGCCGAGGCCGTGATGCCCGCCTTCGCCGAGGCGATCCGCCAGGCCACCCAGTCGCCGGACGCCATGGCCTCGCTCATGTCGCTGATGATGAGCGGGCCCTATGCCGCCTTCTACAACCAGGCCCAGCCCGCCCCCACTCCGGCGCCGCCCGAGCTCACCCAGGCGGGCACGGTGGCCCTCGACGCGGTGTTCGGCTCCACCGAGGTGAGCCGCGCCATGGCCAACCAGCTCGCCGCGACCACCGGGGTGGGCGTCGCGGTGGCGCGGCAGATGCTGCCCTCCCTCGCCGCCTTGCTGATGGGCGGGCTCGCCAAGTCGCTCGCCGCGTCGGGCACCATGCAGCAGATGGTGGCCGCCATGCTCAGCCGGATGACGCCGCCCCAGGCGCAGGTGCAGGCGCCGACCACCACGGGCAATCCCTGGATCGACGCCTTCATGGCCTTCACCGCCGCCACCCTGCCGCCCCGCCCGGCGCCCGCCCCGGTCCAGGCGCCGGCCGCCGTCTGGCCGGCCAGTATGATGCTCACCGGCAATCCCTGGGCCGATGCCTTCGCCCAGATGATGTTCCGGCGTGCCCCGGTGCAGGCCGCGCCGCAGCCGGCGCAGCCCTTCACGGTCTATCCGTCGGCCCAGCCGGAGCCCGCGCGCAGCTCGGGCAATGCCTGGCAGGACGTGGTGAACGCCATGAGCGCCACCCTCGCCCAGGCCACCACGCCGCCCTCGAACGCGGCGCCGGCCGCCAGCGCGCCGGCCCAGCAGCCCTACGTCCATCCGGCCCTGCTGCCGTTCCAGGAATTCTTCACCCAGATGTTCGCCCAGGGCTTCCCGCCGCCCTTTCCCACCACCCAGGTCCCGGAATTCTGGCGCAACATGATGACGCCGCCGCCGGAGATGAAGGACGTGAACGAGGCGAAGCCCGTGCCCGGCGACAAGCCGCGCCTCATCAAGGGACCGCGGGACGAGGAGGGCTGACCGGCCGGCGCTCCTTTAGGGATCGCGGGCGAGGGCTCGCGGGCAAGCGATCGCGGGCGGGCCGCCATCGCGGCATTCGCGCTTTCGGCGGCGACGGCCTGCCCTTCCGGGCCCGCTCCCTATAGGGGCGGCCGCTGAACGGCTTCCGCCCCCTCCCCTCAAAAAAAGCGACGGCCCGCGCCGGTTGCGGACGGCGCGGGCCGAACCCGGCGGAGAGGGGCTAGACCCGCCGGTAATCAACTGCCGGGACATCGACCTGCGCGGACATCGACCTGCGCGACCCCCGCGCGCCGCGGCGAAGCTTCCGCCTCGGACCGCGGCAACCCAAGTGCCCCCGGCGCGCCCCGCGGGATGGATTCCCGCCGGGGCGAAGCCGCCCCCTCAGCCCCGGCTGCGCTCGCGCAAGGCGAGGCGAATTGCGGCGCGGCGCTCGGTGGCGCGCAGCACCAGCATGCGGGTGGGGTCCTGCGTCAGCGGCACGGACGCCGCATCATGGATGTCGGAGCGGGTGAGCCCGATGTCGCGCAGCATGTGATCGTCGAGGCCGGCGACCTGCGCCAGGGCCCGGCGATGCTCAACGGCGCGCCAGATGGTTCCCGCCACCTTGGCAGCGTTGCCGATGACGGCGGCGGCCGTCAGCAGGGCTTGCGCCATCGCCTCGCCGACGGGGGCGACGACGGTTCTGTGGGTCTCACCATAAAGGCTCATCATCATCTCCTTTGCCGGGACGACACCGCGCTTCCTTTCCTGACGGGCGGCAGGCGTTACGGCCACCCGATTTGCGCGGTCCCATCCTGAGGCGCCGCCGTGTTCTGCCGCAGGGGCAGGCGGCGACGCGCCCTCCTTCTCGCACCGCAGCGGAAATCAAGCTAGCGAATGTTTTTCATCCAAACTATCATCAGCTGTGATGTATCAATTCCGGAGCCGTCCATGTCCGCCATGCTGGACCCCGATCAGCTGCGCACCTTCGTGGCCATCGCCGAGACCGGCAGCTTCACCCGCGCCGCGGAGGTGGTGCACAAGACTCAGTCCGCCGTCTCCATGCAGATGAAGCGCCTGGAGGAGCGTGTCGGCCGCCCCCTGTTCGCCCGCGACGGGCGCACCTCGCGCCTGACCTCCGAGGGCGATCAGCTGCTCGATTTCGCCCGCCGCATCGTCAAATTGAACGTGGAGGCGGTGGCGAGCTTCTCCGATGCCGCGCTGTCCGGCCGGGTGTGCCTCGGCGTGCCCGACGATTATGCCGACCGCTACCTGCCCGACATCATGGCGCGCTTCGCCCGCACCCATCCCTCGGTGGAGCTGTCGGTGATCTGCGAGCCCTCGGCGGACCTCGTGCACCGCATCGCCGCGGGCAGCATCGACCTTGCCATCATCACCGCCGCCGACATCGCCGTGCGCAACGTGCAGGTGATCCGGCGCGAGCGCCTGCTGTGGGTCTCCTCCGCCCGCCACGTCATCCATTCCCAGACCCCGGTGCCCCTCGCCCTCGGCCGGCCCACCTGCCAGTGGCGCGAGCTGGCGGTGCACCGCCTCACCTCCGCCGGGCGGCAGAACCGGGTGCTCTATGCCAGCCCCAACAGCGGCGCGGTGGCGGCGGCGGTGCTGGCCGGTCTGGCGGTCTCGGTGTTTCCCGAATCGGGCCTGCGGCCGGGGATGCGGGTGCTGGGCGCGGCCGACGGCTTCCCGCCCCTGCCGGCGTGCGACATCGGCCTGCTGCGCAATCCCCACGAGCCGTCCGACCTCGCCGACGCGCTGGCCCAGCACATCATCAACGGCCTCGACAACCTGACCGAGGGCGAGGCGGCGCAGTAGCGCCCCGCCCCGTGCGGAGACGATCATGGCGGCACCCGCGACCCTGATCTGGTTCCGCGAGGACCTGCGCCTGCACGACAATCCGGCCCTCGCCCA
>JAFIHR010000203.1 GCA_017849325.1 Xanthobacter autotrophicus
CCGTAGGAGATGGTGCGCATGCGCGCCGGGTCGATGCCGCGGGCGGCGAGATAGTCGCGCACCGACTGGGCGCGGCGGGCGCCGAGGGCGATGTTGTATTCGCGGGTGCCGCGCTCGTCCGCATGGCCTTCGATGGTGAAGGTGTAGCGGTTCCACTGCTGCAGCCACTGGGCCTGGCGATCGAGCGTGGCGCGGGCCTGGGGCGTGAGGTCGGTCTGATCGCTCTCGAAGAACACGCGATCACCCACCGCGACGATGAATTCCTGCGGGGAGCCGGGAGGACCACCGCGGCCGTTGGCGGCGGCGTTGGGGTTGGGCTGATTGGCGCACGCGGCAAGCGCCAGCGCGAAGCCGAACAGAGCCGCGAACCGGAAGCCGCGAGCAAAACCAGTGAAACGCATTTCCGGTGTCTCCCTTCTCAACGCGTCCCGGAGGCCTTCCTCTACCAGTCGCCCGGTTAAGCGAAAGTTCCGCGCACCGCGCGAAAGCCCCCGAAGGTCCATGAAATCAGATCCGCAAGGGACCCGGCGCATCCTATGGTTTCCGAACGGTGAACCGATGACGCCGGAGGGTCGGCGAAGCGTCGGCCCCCTGCCCTGGCTGGCCTTCACTGATGCTCGGCCGTGGCGCCATCATGGCGAGGCTGTGCCGAGGCCAAGGCAATGCCCCGCACGGTGGCCGCAGGAAAACGGGCGTTGCCGCGATGCAACAGTGGAACGGCCGGCACCGGCCGGAGAGGCCCCGGCTCAGGACCTGAGCGGCGACCAGGCGGGGTCCGAGGCGTAGCTCGGGGTCGGGATGCGCTGCTCGTTGTAGCCGCTGATGTCCACCGAATAGAGGCTCGGGCCGGAGGTGCCGCCGGGATCGCGGAAGAACATGATCACCCGCCCGTTGGGGGCGAAGGTCGGACCCTCGTTGTGGTAGCCCTCGGTGAGCACCCGCTCGCCCGAGCCGTCGGGCCGCATCACGCCGATGGCGAAGCGCCCTTCCGCCTGCCGGGTGAAGGCGATCCAGTCGCCCTTCGGCGACCATACCGGGGTCGAGTAGCGCGCCGAGCCGAAGGAGACGCGGCGCTGGTTCGAGCCGTCGGCGTTCATGATGTAGATCTGCGAGGAGCCGCCGCGGTCGCTCTCGAAGCAGATCTGGTTGCCGTCCGGCGCATAGCAGGGCGCGGTGTCGATGGCCGGCGTGTCGGTGAGGCGGGTGGTGGCCTTGGAGCGCAGGTCCATCACATAGATGTTGGCGTTGCCGCCCTGCTCCAGGCTCATGATGACCCGCTGCCCGTCGGGCGCGAAGCGCGGCGCGAAGCTCATGCCGGGGAAGTTGCCGACGATCTCCCGCTGCCCGGTCTCGATGTTGAGCAGATACACCCGCGGCTCCGCCTGGGCGTAGGACATGTAGGTGATTTCCTGGCTGGTGGGCGAGAAGCGCGGGGTCAGCGCCAGGGAATCGCCGCGGGTGAGATAGCTCACGTTGGCGCCGTCCTGGTCCATGATGGCGAGGCGCTTGACGCGGCGCTCCTTGGGGCCGCTCTCGTCCACGAACACGATGCGGGTGTCGAAATAGCCCTTCTCGCCGGTGAGCCGCTCGTAGATGGCGTCGGCGATGATGTGGGCGATGCGCCGCCAGTTCTCCGCCTGGGCCACGAACTGCTGCCCGGAGAGCTGCTGGCCCGGGAACACGTCCCACAGGCGGAACATCACCTGCAGGCGCCCGTCGCCCTGTCGGACGACGCGGCCGGTGACGAGGGCCTGGGCATTGATCACCCGCCAGTCGGGAAAGCGCGGCGCATCGGGATTGGAGATCTGCTCCACGAACGCCTTCGGATCGATCGGCGCGAACAGGCCGGAGCGCTTGAGATCGGCGGAGATCACCGAGCTGATGGCCCGGCCCTGCTCAGTCTCGCCGACGAAATCGGTGATGGCGATCGGGATCGGCTTGGGCGCGCCCGAGGTGATGTCGAGCCTGAGCTGCGCTGCGGCGGGACCCGCATTGAGAGCGGCGCCGGCGGCGAGGAGGCTCCCCGCGCCGGCCACGAAACGGCGGCGGTTCAGCACCAGTCCGGAGCGATCGAGCAGCGGCGTCACGGTCAGTCGAGCCTCTAATGGGTTTGCCCGCGAAGGTGGGGCCGGAAGGGAGAAAGGCCCGCCCGCTCGGCCCGGAACGGGCAGCGCGGGGGCGGGCGTGGGCCGGAAACGTCAGCAGGACCGCGCCGGACGGGATCGATGCCCGGGCGCGGGCGTGCTCAGCCGTCGAACATCTGGGGCGTGAACTTCAGCTCCATGCTCTTCCACAGGTCGTACTTCTCCGGGCGGAGCATGGTGTAGGGCTGGCAGCTCAGCAGGGCGCGCATGGCGCTGTCGGCGAGCGGGCGCCAATAGGGCGAATCCTTGCCGCCGATGATCTGCGGATGGCCGGAAACCGTGCCGTCCGAGTTCAGCGACACGTTGATGAGCACGAAAAGGTCGCGCTGGTTCGCGGGCAGGCCCTGGACGTTCCAGCACTGGCGCAGGCGGGCGCGGAAGGCGTCGATCTCGCTCTGGCTCAGGGTGGCGGAATCGCCGCGCGGGGCGCCGAGGGCCGCGGTGGCCGAAAGCTGGCTCGCGCTCGCCACGCGCCGCTGCGGCGTGCGCTTGTCGAGCAGCTCCTTGATCTGGTCGGCGTTGAAGTCGCGGTTCTCGCTCGCCGTCTCAACCGGCTTCGGCGGAATCTTGGAGGGCTTCTTCGGCGGCACCGGAGGCGGCGGCGGGGCCTTGGCCTCCTCCTGCGGCTTCTCCTCCTTCTTCGGCTCGTTCTTCAGCGCGACGTCGGCCTTCGGCTGCTCCTTGGGCGGGGCCTCCTCTGCCTTCGGCGGTGCTTTCTCGGCCTTGACGGTCTCCTCCGGCGGGGGCGGAGGCGGCGGCGGCGGGGGGGCGGTGGCCTCCACCGGCGGCTTCTCCGTCACCTTGGCCTTGGGATCGTCGGCGGGATCGGGCGTGTCCACCTTCTCCGCCACCACCTTGGGGGCGTCGGACTTCTCGGCGGTGGGCGAGCCCTTTGTCAGCTTGGTGAAGTCCGAGGCCGAGATGACATCCACCGGCACGGATTCAAGCGCCGGGTCGAACGGCTTCGCCCCGGTGAAGGACACCATGGTCAGGATGAGGATGGCCGCATGCAGGGTGGTGGAGGCAGCAAGGCTCGGGCGAACGCGCATCGCTTCGATCAGCCTCCCTGGTCCACTTCGGTGACCAGGGCCACCTTCTTGAAGCCGGCGCCGGACAAGCGGCCCATGACGCGCATGACCGTGCCGTAGTCCACCGCCTTGTCGCCGCGCACGAAGATGCGCTCATCGGCCCCGCCGCGGGCGGCGGTGACCGCCTGCAGCTTGGAAATGAGGTCGGTGTCGGCGATCTCCGTCTCGCCGAGGTAGATCTTGCCCTTGCCGTTCACCGAGAGGGTGATGGGTTCCTGATTGTCCTGGTTGACGGCGTTGGCCTGGGTCTGCGGCAGGTCGATGGGCACGCCCACGGTGAGGAGCGGCGCGGCCACCATGAAGATGATCAGCAGCACCAGCATGACGTCCACCATGGGCGTCACGTTGATTTCGGCCATGACGTGGGTCGGCCGGCGGCGCGCGCTGCGGCTCTGCCAGCCTCCTGCCCCCCCTGCTCCCGACATACCCATGATCGGCTCTCAGCCCCTCTCGTCGATCTGCCGCGAGAGGATGGCGGAGAACTCGTCCGCGAATCCCTCGAGGCGCTGGGCCTGCCGGCCCGTCTGGGAGATGAACTTGTTATAGAAAATGGTCGCCGGGATGGCGGCAATAAGGCCCATCGCAGTCGCGAAGAGCGCTTCGGCGATGCCGGGCGCCACCACCGCAAGGGATGTGTTCTTCGAGGCGGCGATGGACTGGAAGCTGGTCATGATGCCCCAGACCGTGCCGAACAGGCCCACGAACGGGCCCGCCGAGCCCACGGTGGCAAGCACCAGGAGGCCCGACTCCAGCCGCTCCACCTCCCGCGCGATGGTGACGTTCATCACCTTGTCGAGGCGCTGGTTGAGGCCGGTGAGCGAGCGCGCGCCGCCCTCGTAGGTGCGCTTCCACTCGCGCATGGCGGCGACGAAGATGGCGGCCATGCCGTGGTTCGAGCGCCCGGCGAGGGTGCGGTAGAGGTCCTCAAGGCTTTGGCCGGACCAGAAAACCTGCTCGAAGCGGTCCATCTCCCGCTTGTTGCGGCCGAACAGCAGGGTCTTGTCGATGATGATCGCCCAGACCCACACCGAGGCGGCGATCAACCCGACCATGACCAGCTTGACGATGAAGCCCGCCTGCAGGAACAGCGACAGGAAGGAGATGTCGGTGCTGGGCAGCGGGGCCGCGGGCGCGCCGGCGACGGGCGCGGTGGGCGCCGCGACCGGCGGCGAGGCCGTCACCGGAGCGGTCGGCGCGGCCTGGGCCAGTCCATGCCCCGAGCTGAGCACGATCGCCGCTAGCGCCACGAGCGCGAGGAGCGCCACCGCGACAATTGGTCCGCCCCGTCCCGATACGCCGCGCAGGCGGCCAAACAGATGAATCATACCTGGCTCCGCTCCCCACGACGCCGGCCGCCGTGCGGGATCCATGCCCGAAAATGCGCCCCGCCCCCGGGCGTGCGGTCCGCAGGCGCCGAACAGAAGGCGTCGCCCGCGCGCCGATGGCCGCCCGGTCTTTGATCGGCCGATCCTGTCCAAACTTGGGCGAGCCGGCGCATATGCCGTCCGAGGCGAGGCCCGCACGCCACCCGCCCACTACGCACGATTACGCTTAAGGAGGCGTTAGCGCGCCGTCGCGCCCGGCGCCATCGGCAGCCGAAAACGCCGGGTGGCCTGCCTACCGCGCGGCACCTTCCGCGGCGGCGGCCTCCAGCTTCTGGGCGTCGGCGGCGGTGGCCTGGCGCAGGGCATCGGGGATGCGCTTGGCCCGCCCCTCGGAGACAAAGGCCACCCGCACGGTGGCCGAGACCAGCACCTCGCCGGCGCGCATCACCTGTTGCAACAGGGTGATGGAGGCACCGCTCACCTCCTTGGAGAGGGTGACCACCTGCAGCACGTCGTCGATCTGGGCCGGCTTGCGGAAGTCGAGCTGCATGGAGCGCACGACGAAATGGAAGCCCGGCGCCTCCTCCCGCGCCTTGGCGAACAGCTCGCCCTGCGCCACGCCCAGCAGCCGGATGTAGTCGGAGCGGCCGCGCTCCATGAACTTCAGGTAGTTGGCGTGATAGACGATGCCGGAGAAGTCGGTGTCCTCGTAATAGACGCGCAGGGTGAGGCAATGGCCGCCATCGATGAGCCGCCCGGCGAGACCGGGGTGGGTCTCAAGCTCGCCCGGGGCGACGGCGCGCTCGCCGGAAATGTCCGTCCGCATGACTGTGTCCCGCTCGCAAATGGGCCCGCGCTCCCTCGGGCTCACGCCGGGCGCACCGGATTTTCGCGCACTCCTAGCCTTCCTCGTCGAACAAAGGCAAGGCCGCGGGGTCCCGCCTCGGCTCGGGCAG
>JAFIHR010000204.1 GCA_017849325.1 Xanthobacter autotrophicus
GATGCCGAGATCGAGGCTCTGCTGGCCGACTATACCCGCCCGATTCTGAATGCCGCGGGCCTCGCCAAGCAGAACGTGGAAGTGGTGATCATCAACAATCCCGCCTTCAACGCCTTCGTGGCGGATGGCCGGCGGATCTTCGTGAACAGCGGCGCGCTGCTCGATTCCAAGACGCCCAACCAGATCATCGGCGTGCTCGCCCACGAGACGGGGCACATCGCCGGCGGCCATCTCGCCCGCATGCGCCAGCAGCTCGAAGGCGCCCAGACCATGGCCATCGTCGCCATGCTGCTGGCCGGCGCGGGCGTCGCGGCCGGCGCGGCGAGCGGGGCCGGGCGCGATCTCGGCAATGCGGCGGCGGCCGGCCTCACGGCGCCGCAGGAGATGATCCGGCGCTCGCTGCTGTCCTACCAGCGCAGCGAGGAGCAGGCGGCCGACCGGATGGCGGTGAAGTTCCTCGACGCCACGCACCAGTCGGCCAAGGGCATGCTGGAGACCTTCGAGCGCTTCCAGAACGAGCAGCTGTTCATCAGCCAGCGGGTGGACCCCTATCTGCTGAGCCATCCCATGGCCCGCGAGCGTATCGCGGCGCTGGAGGAGATCGCCCAGAAGAGCCCCTATTTCAACAAGCCCGACGATCCGGCGCTGCAGGCGCGGCACGATCTCATGCGCGCCAAGCTGGTGGGCTTCACCGAGCGGCCGGAGGCGGTGCTGCGCCGCTATCCGGCGTCCGACGGCTCGTTGGCGGCGCAGTATGCCCGCGCCATCTCGGCCTATCGCTACGGCAATGTGGCGTCCTCCATCAGCCAGATCGACGCGCTCATCGCCCGCCAGCCGGGCAATCCCTATTTCTACGAGCTGAAGGGGCAGGCCCTGCTGGAGGGCGGCAATCCCGCCGGCGCGGTGGCGCCGCTCAAGAAGGCGGTGGAGCTGAGCCACGGCGCCCCGCTGATCCGCACCATGCTCGGCCAGGCGATGGTGCAGTCGGGCGGCAAGGCCGGCGGCAGCGGCGGCGACGATGCGGTGCGCGAGCTCATCCTCGCCACCCAGCGCGATCCCGATTCGCCGAGCGCCTGGCGCTCCCTCGCCCTCGCCTATGCCAAGAGGGGCGACACGGCCAATGCCGACCTCGCCTCGGCCCAGGGCTATTTCGCCACCGGCGAGTTCAAGACCGGCCGGGAGCTCGCCGCGCGCGCCCGGCAGACCTTCCCCAAGGGGTCGCCGGGCTGGCTGAAGGCCGACGACCTGGTGAACTTCAAGCCGCCCCCGCAACGCGGGGCGCAAGGCCAGTGATCCGCATCCCATCCGACCCGACCTCAAAGACCATGGAGACCTTCATGCCCGCGCGCTCCGGCCGCTTCCTTCGCCCCGCCTCGCTGGCGCTGGCTGCCACCCTGGCTCTGCCGGCGCTTGCTCCGGCACCGGCGGCCGCCTTCACCGACGCGGAGAAGCAGGAACTCGGTCCCGTCATCCGCGAATATCTGCTCGCCCACCCCGAGGTGCTCCAGGAAGCCATCTCAGTGCTTGAGGCGCGCGATCAGGCCGCCACCGCCGACGCCCGCGCCAAGGCGGCCGGCAAGCTCAAGCCGCTGCTGGAGAACAGCCCGCGCGGCGTGGTGGTCGGCAACCCCAAGGGCGACGTCACCCTGGTGGAGTTCTTCGACTACAACTGCAGCTACTGCCGCCGCGCCCTGTCCGACCTGCAGGCGCTCATCAAGCAGGACCCCAAGCTGCGGGTGGTGCTGAAGGAGTTCCCGGTGCTCGGCCCGGGCTCCGTGGAAGCCGCGCAGGTGGCGGTGGCGGTGCGCATCGTGGCGCCGGAGAAGTATCTCGCCTTCCACGAGGCGCTGCTGCACATGCGCGGTCAGGCCGATCGCGCCAAGGCGCTGGCGGCGGCGAAGGAAGTGGGCATCGACACCGACCTCCTGCAGAAGCAGGCCACCTCGCCGGAGCTCAACGCGACCCTCGACGAGAGCATGCAGATGGCCGAGGCGCTCGGCCTCAACGGCACGCCCTCCTACGTGGTGGGCGATCAGGTGATGGTGGGCGCGCTCGGCGTCGACAAGCTGAAGGCGGCCATCGCCGACGCGCGTCAGGCGAACAGCGGCAAGGCCGAGGGCGCCAAGTAGCTGGCGCCCATCGCTTCCGCCGGGCGACCGGGGCGTGCCGAGGGCGCGGCCCGGGAAGCCGGCGGCGGCCCGCGCCGGCCGCCGCGCGCTTCGGACGTGCGGCGTTGCGGCGTGCTCTTTCCTTGTGGCGTGAGGCCCCGTATAACCGCGCCGGTCCGGCCGATGGGGCCGGAGACAGATACGTCACGGATGTCTGATACCATCCACGTCCTCAACGGGCCCAATCTCAACCTTCTCGGCACCCGCGAGCCCGAGGTCTACGGCCGGGCGACTCTCGCCGACGTCGCCGAGCTGTGCCGCGCCGAGGCGGGCCGCCACGGCCTTCAGGTCGTGTTCCGCCAGACCAATTCCGAGGGCACCCTTGTGGATTACATCCACGAGGCGCGCGGCGCGCGGGGCATCGTGCTCAATGCCGGGGCGTACACCCATACCTCAATCGCCCTGGCGGACGCGGTGGCCGGCGTCGGCGTGCCGATGATCGAGGTCCACCTGTCGAACGTCTTCGCCCGCGAGCCGTTCCGCCACCAGTCCTTTCTCTCGCCCGTGGCGAAAGGCGTGATCTGCGGTTTCGGCCCGCAGAGCTACGTGCTCGCCATCGCCGCTTTCGCGCAGATGGCCGCCTCGCCGTAATCGCGGCCTTTACCTCTTTCTGCCCAAGATGCCCTCGTACGGCCATTTATGGCCGTCAGAGCCAGGAACATGATGAAGCCCACCAAGACCCCATTGGACACGACGCTGGTCAAGGAGATCGCAAGCCTCCTGTCCGACAGCGACCTCACCGAGATCGAGGTCGAGCACGAGGGCCTGCGCATCCGCGTGGTGCGCGCGCCGGCTCCGGTCACCATCGCCCAGGCGGCGTCGCTGCCGGCCGCCGCCGTCGTGCCGGCGCCCGCCACCGCCGCGGCCGCCGCGCCGGCCGGTGATCCGCCCCAGGATCTCGCCAAGCATCCGGGCCTGGTCACCTCGCCCATGGTGGGCACCGCCTATCTCGCTCCGGAGCCTGGCGCGGCCGCCTTCGCCGACGTGGGCGCCCACGTGAAGGAAGGCCAGACGGTGCTGATCGTCGAGGCCATGAAGACCATGAACGCCATTCCGGCGCCGCGCTCGGGCACGGTGACGCGCATTCTCGTCGGCAATGGCCAGCCCGTGGAATATGGCGAGCCGCTCCTCATCATCGAGTGAGCGCCGCACCGCATAAGCGCAAAGCCGGCAGGCAGGGACCGCTGATGTTCGAGAAGATCCTGATCGCCAACCGGGGCGAGATCGCCCTGCGCATCCTGCGCGCCTGCAAGGAGCTGGGCATCGCCACCGTCGCGGTGCATTCCACGGCGGACGCGGATGCCATGCACGTGCGCCTCGCCGACGAGAGCGTGTGCATCGGCCCGCCGCCGGCCCGCGAGAGCTATCTCAACATCCCCTCGCTGCTCGCCGCCTGCGAGATCACCGGGGCGGACGCGGTGCATCCGGGCTACGGCTTCCTGGCCGAGAACGCCCGCTTCGCCGAGATCCTGGCGGACCACAACATCCATTTCATTGGTCCGAAGGCGGAGCACATCCGCATCATGGGCGACAAGATCGAGGCCAAGAAGACGGCGCAGGCTCTGGGCATCCCGGTGGTGCCCGGGTCCGACGGCGGCGTGACCTCCGATGAGGAGGCCCACCTCGTCGCTGACCAAATCGGCTATCCGGTGCTGGTGAAGGCGGCGGCCGGCGGTGGCGGGCGCGGCATGAAGGTGGCGCTCACCAAAGACGACCTGTCCCAGGCCCTCTCCACCGCCCGCACCGAGGCCAAGGCCGCCTTCGGCGACGATGCGGTGTATCTGGAGAAGTATCTCGGCACCCCGCGCCATATCGAGGTGCAGGTGCTGGGCGACGGCAAGGGCCACGCCATCCACCTCGGCGAGCGCGACTGCTCCCTGCAGCGCCGCCACCAGAAGGTGTGGGAGGAGGCGCCGTCGCCGGTCATCACCCCCGAGCAGCGCGCCGAGATCGGCGAGACCTGCGCCAAGGCCATGCGGGATCTCAAATATCTCGGCGTCGGCACCATCGAGTTCCTCTACGAGGACGGGCGCTTCTATTTCATCGAGATGAACACCCGCATCCAGGTGGAGCATCCGGTGACCGAGATGATCACCGGCATCGACCTCATCAACGAGCAGATCCGGGTGGCGGCGGGCGAGCCGCTGCTCCTCACCCAGGACGACGTGGTGATCGAGGGCCATGCCATCGAGTGCCGGGTGAATGCCGAGCACCCCACCACCTTCCGCCCCTCGCCGGGGAAGATCACCCACTATCACGTGCCCGGCGGGCTCGGCATCCGGGTCGATTCCAATGCCTACCAGGGCTATGTGATCCCGCCCACCTACGACAGCCTGGTGGGCAAGCTCATCGTCCACGGCAAGACGCGGGACGAGTGCCTGCGCCGCCTGCGCCGGGCGCTGGACGAATTCGTGGTGGACGGCATCGACACC
>JAFIHR010000024.1 GCA_017849325.1 Xanthobacter autotrophicus
CCCAATGGATGGTGTCGAGGTCGAGCGCGGGCAGGTTCAGGCGCTGGGCGAGGTGCTCGGCCAGCCAGCTCTTGCCGGCGCCGCTGTTGCCGATGATGACAATGCGGGAGAGGGCATCGGGGGGCAGCATTCCTGCGTCTTTCAAGCGTCCTCGGCGGGGCCTCCCGGCCGCGCGTCCTGAGCCTTATCCTCCGGCGCCGATGCGCTGCTTCTTCTTTGGCGCGGGCTGGGGCGCGGGCTCGATGAGGGCGCGGCATTCCTCGGCGCTGAGGGGCTCGCCGAACAGCACGCCCTGGGCGTATTCGCAGCCGAAGTCGGTCATCTCCTGCCCCTCGCTCTCGCGCTCCAGCCCGTCGGCGATCACATCCATGCCGAGGTCGTGGGCGAGCGCCACCAGGGAGCCGACGATCACCGGCCGGGCGGCCCGCGCCGGCCCCTTGGCGCTGTCGCGCACGAAGCTCTGGTTGATCTTGATGGTGTCGAAGGGGAAGCGCTGCAGATAGGCGAGGGACGAATAGCCGGTGCCGAAGTCGTTCAGGCAGAGGCCCGCGCCGAACTCCCGCATGCGGTTCAGCACCACCGCCGCATATTCGGGATTCTCCATCGCGAGGGATTCCTTCACCTCGAGCTTCAGCGAGTGGGGCACCACCGCGTGGCGGGCCAGCACCGCCTTCAGGTCCTGGATCAGGTCGTGCCGCAGAAGCTGGCGCGAGGAGACGTTCACGGTAATGAACAGCGGCGGATCCACCTTGAGCATGCGCTGCCACTGGCTGAGCTGGCGCGCCGCGCCGTCCAGCATGAACAGGCCGAGGTCGAGGATGAGCCCGGTCTCCTCGGCAAGGCTCAGGAAATCCGCCGCCGCCAGCTCGCCGTGGAGCGGGTGCCGCCAGCTCAGGAACGCCTCGAAGCCGCCGATGGCCCGGTCGCCGAGCCGGACGATGGGCTGGAAGCGCAGGGAGATCTCTTCCCGTTCGAGGGCCTGCTTCAGCTCGGCCTCGATGGCGCGGCGGCCCACCTTCTGCTGGCGCATGGCGGGGCGGAACACCTCGATGCGGTCGCCGCCGATGCGCTTGGCATAATGCATGGCAAGCTCGGCATCCTTCAGCATGTCGTCACGCTTCATGGGCTCGGGGCCCGACAGCACGAGGCCGATGGAGGCGGTGACGAACACCTCCTTCTCCGCGAAGGTGATGGGCGCGCGCAGCGAGCGGCGCAGGGTATCGGCGAAGGTGGTGATGCGCTCGGGGTCGCGCTCGGACATCAGGATCATGCCGAACTGGTCGCCCGAGACGCGCGCCAGCGTGTCCTGCGGCTTCAATAGGCGGGTGAGGCGCCGCGCCACCGTGAGCAGGATGGAATCGCTCACCGCCATGCCCACCTGCATGTTGATCTGCTTGAAGCGGTCGATGTCGATGAGCATCAAGGTGGGCTTCACCCGCTCGTCGAGGCGGGCGAGGGTGAGCGCCTGGTCGAGGCGGTCGAGGAACAGTTCGCGGTTGGGCAGGCCGGTGAGGTTGTCGCGCACCGCGTCGTGCAGCAGGCGCTCGGCGGCGATGCGCTCGCCGGTGACGTCGGTGAGCGTGCCAATGCAGCGCACCACCTCGCCGTCGGCGCCCACCACCGGGCGGGCCTTCAGGTTGAAGGTGAGATAGTGGCCATCCACCGCGCGCAGGCGGAAATCCTGGTCGATGCGGCCGCGGCGCTGGTCGATGATGCCGTCGAGGGTGGCGCGGAAGCGGTCGCGGTCGGCGGGGTGGAGCACCTCCAGCCAGCCGGCGGCCTCGGTCTCCAGCGAATGGCGCTTGAGGCCGAGGATCTCCTCCGCCTCGGGCGAGGTGAAGATGCGGTCGGTGTCCACGTCCCAGTCCCACACCATCAGGCCGGAGCCGGCGAAGGCGAGCGCCCGGCGCTCCAGCTCCGAGGCCGAGCCCTGGATGCCGCCGATGCCGGCGAAGGCGTGCTGCATCACGGTGAAGCCGATCAGCATGACGATCAGCACGAGGCCGCCTGAGAGCGCCGGCGCGGCGAGATCGTTGGTGGCGAACCCGGCCACCGCGAAGCCCGCCATCAGCACCCACACCACCAGCAGCGACCAGGTGGGGATGATGAGCACGGCGCGGTCGTAGCCGTGCTGGGACAGCCACAGCACGACGCCGAGCCCGCCCAGCGCCACGATGAGCAGCGACAGGCGGGCGATGCCCGCCGCCACCGGCGCGTCGAGCAGCGCCACCAGCACCAGGGCGCCGAGGAAGGTGAGCCAGGCCGCCGCCACATGCACGTAGCGCACGTGCCAGCGGTTGAGGTTGAGATAGGCGAACAGGAAGACCAGCAGCGTCGCGGTCAGGATCGCCTCGCCCGACGCCCGCCAGAACTGCTCGGCGATGGGCGAGAGGCCGAACACCTTCGACCAGAAGGCGAAGTCGAGCCCGATATAGCCCAGCACCGCCCAGGCCAGCGCGGCGGCGGCGGGGAACATCACCGAGCCCTTCACCACGAACAGGATGGTGAGGAACAAGGCGAGCAGCGCGGCGATGCCGATGACGATGCCGTGGTAGAGGGTGAAGGAATTCACCCGGTCCTTGTAGGCCTCGGGCTCCCACAGATAGAGCTGGGGCAGGTTCGGCCCCGCCATCTCGGCGGCGAAGGTGACGGTGGA
>JAFIHR010000025.1 GCA_017849325.1 Xanthobacter autotrophicus
CACCGGCTGCCGCGCGCTCGGCGATGCGGACATGGAGACGTTCTGCCAGATCCTGGCGCGCAACTTCCCCTCCGCCACCGTGCAGCAGGCCGACGCCATCTATGAGGGGCGGCGCCGGCAGATCCTGCTGGCGCGGGTGCGGACCGACAGCACGGAAGCCATCGTCTCGCTGGCGCAGCGGCTGTGTCTCGATTTCGACCAGACGTTCGTCGGCGTGGAGGTCGATGGGCGCTACGTGCGCATCTATTCCGACGACACCGCCTGACGGGGGCAGGGCCCGCCCCGGACCCGTCAACCCCCGACGCCGGGGCGCATTTCTTGCTTTCCTCCGCTGCCATGCAGGGAGCCTGCGCAGGTTTCGCGACCGGCGGAGGGCGCTGCGGCACGGGACCGGACCGGCGGGACGCGCGTCCGGGATCGAGGGATCCCGGATCGTCCGTCCGCCGCCGAGGCCGGGGTCGGGCGCCGGTCCCGCGACCCGCCGCCGCGCCTGTGCCGGGCAGGGGAGTGCGAGATGCTTTTGACGGTGGATATGCTCAACGACATCTGCGGGCGCCTCGCCAGCGCCGACGAGGGCGTCCGCAAGCGGGCGGACCTGGAGCTGGCCGAATATGCCGGGACCGGCCTGCCGCCGGCCGACCAGACGTATTTCCAGAGCGAATATGAATGGGTGGACTACATCTGCACCCTGGCCGACGGCCGCTTCGTGGTGTGGGGCGACATCTATCTGATCAAGCCGGGGGTGGTGGGCCGGCAGGTGATGGTGGTCGACGCCTATCGCTGACGCGGGCCGGCGGGAGCGCCCGATCAAGGTTCATGCTTCCCGCAAAGGGCCTGCCCCCCGACTCACTGCGATGGGGCCGGACTGAGCTTATGGGCGACGGCCGGGAGGCACGGCCGATCACCGCCTCAGGCCATCGGTCACCCGGCCGCTGCTCACCTTGCCGCGGGATCGGCCTCCCGCCCTCAGCGCGCATCCTCGATGGCCATGCGCGCGCCCTTCTCCGCGATCATGGCGGTTGGGGTGTTGGTGTTGCCGGAGGTGATGGTGGGCATCACCGAGGCGTCGATCACCCTCAGGCCGCCGATGCCCAGGAAGCGCAGCCGCTCGTCCACCACCGCGGCGGGATCGTCCGGCCGGCCCATCTTCGCCGTGCCGACGGGATGGAAGATGGTGGTGCCGATGTCGCCCGCGGCCTTGGCCAGGGCCGCCGCGTCGTCGCCCACCGCGGGGCCGGGCAGGTATTCCTCCGGGCGGTAGGGGGCGAGCGCCCTCTGGCCCATGAGCCGGCGGGTGACTCGGATGGCGTCCGCCGCCACCTGGCGATCCTCGTCGGTGGAGAGGTAATGCGGCGCGATCTGCGGCGCGGCGTCGAGGGCGGGCGTGGTGATGCGCACCAGGCCGCGCGAGGTGGGGCGCAAATTGCACGCCGCCACCGTGATGGCGGGGAAGCGGTGCAGCGGCTCGCCGAACTTGTCGAGCGACAAAGGCTGCACGTGGAACTGGATGTTCGCCCGCTCCTGGTGCGGGTCCGAGCGGGTGAAGATGCCGAGCTGGGAGGGCGCCATGGTGAGAGGCCCGCGCCGGCGCAGGGCATAGTCGAGGCCCATCAGGGCGCGGCGGGGCAGGTCGTAATAGGTCTCGTTCAGGGTGCGGATGCCGTGCACCTTGTAGATGGCGCGCTGCTGCAGGTGGTCCTGCAGGTTCCGCCCCACGCCCGGCCTGTCCAGCGTCATCTCGATGCCGAGCGGCGCCAGCCATTCGCCCGGCCCGATGCCGGAGCGGTGCAGCACCTGCACCGAGCCGATGGAGCCCGCCGAGAGGATGACCTCGCCCGTCGCCCGCGCTTCCAGGGCGCGCCCGTCCTTGACGTAGCGGATGCCCACGGCGCGGCCGTTCTCGATGATCAGGCGGTCCACCAGGACGTTGGTCTCCAGACGGAGGTTCGGCCGGGTGAGGGCGGGCTTGAGGAAGCCGCGCGCCGATGACCAGCGCCGCCCCATCTTCTGGTTCACGTGGAAATAGCCGACGCCTTCATTGTCGCCGGTGTTGAAGTCCGGCACCTCGCGGATGCCCATCTCGGTCGCCGCCTCGGCCACCTTGTCGAGCACCTCCCAGGAGATGCGCGGCGGCTCGATGCGCCAGCCGCCGCCGGCGCCGTGGATGTCGCTGGCGCCGAGGAAGTGGTCCTCCAGCCGCTTGAAGGCGGCGAGCGCATCCTCCCAGCCCCAGCCGGAAAGGCCGAGCTGGCGCCAGTGGTCGTAGTCCGCCGCCTGGCCGCGCATGGAGATCATGGCGTTGATGGCCGAGCAGCCGCCGATCACCTTGCCGCGCGGATAGGCGAGCGCGCGCCCGTTGAGGCCGGGCTCGGGATCGGTCTTGAACATCCAGTCGGCGCGCGGATTGCCGATGGCGAAGAGGTAGCCCACCGGAATGTGGAACCAGATCCAGTTGTCCTGCCCGCCGGCTTCCAGGATCAGCACCCTGGTGCGCGGATCCTCGGAGAGGCGGTTGGCGACGATGCAGCCGGCGGTGCCGGCCCCCACGACGATATAGTCGAAATCCCCCTCCACGGGGGTGGCGGGCTGGTCCATGGGCGCGTTCCTCCGGATCTTTTCCCCTTTCATCCCATCTTGGGTTTTCGCGCTCAATGCCGATCGCTGCCGGACCCCCGTGCAAATTTGCACATGCCGGACCGGCTATGGATTGCGGGGGCCGGCGCTGAGGGCGTACGCGCCCGCTCGTGCCCGCGGCACGGGCCGGGCGGCTTCAGGCCCGGTCCGTGCGCGCGTTGGGTCAGGGCGCGTCAGTTGGCGTCCTGCGCCGCCTTGTAGGCCGCCTCGAGCTGGGCCTTGTCGGCGTCGGTCAGCTTCGGCGGATCGAGGGCGAGGGTCAGCTTGTCGATCTTGCCGGTGAAGGGGAACGGCAGGTGATAATCGGCATCGTCCACCGGGGTGCCGGTGTCGGCGCCGATATCGAAGGTCTCGTCCCACTGCAGGATGATCGGGACCGTGCGCTCCAGCTTCTCGCTGGCCACCACCTTGCCGTCCACCGAGAGGGTGCCGGTGCCGGACCGTCCGATGCCGCTCATGCTGTTGAAGGCGAGGGTGGCGAAACCCAGCCCGTCATACTTGAAATCATAGACCAGCGTGTGCTTGCCGGGGGTGAGCGCCTCCGGCCCCTGCCACTTGACCCGCTTCAGGTTGAGCAGGTTCCAGGTGAACACCGGCTTGCCCTTCAGCAGGTAGAAGCCGAAGCCGCCGAACCGCCCGCCCTCGGTGAGGATCACGCCGTCGCCGCCGCCTTCCGGCACGTCGATCTCGGCGGTGATGGTGTAGGAGGTGTTGAGCACCTGCGGCGCGCCGCCATGGGGAATGCCGGTGACCGTGGTGCCCGAGTAATTGTACACCAGCCGGCCGCCGGTGAGGTCCGGACGCGGCGCGACAAGGCGCGTCGCCACCGAGGCGTCCAGCGGAAGGACCTGGTATTTCGCGAACTCGGCGAACATCAGCTCCTTCATCTCCTGCAGCTTCTGCGGCTGCTCGGCGGCAAGGTCGTGGTCCTGCGTCCAGTCCTTGGCCACGTTGTAGAGCTCGAACTTGTAGGCGCTGGCGGGGTTCAGGATCGCCTTGCCCAGCAGCTCCCACGGCGGGCGCACCGGCACCGCGCTGAGCATCCAGCCGTCGTTATAGAGGCCCTGCACGCCCATCATCTCGAAATACTGGATGTGATGGGTCGAGGGCTTGCCTGCCCCTTCCTTTGGGAAGGTATAGGCCATGCTGACGCCTTCGACGGGCTTCTGGGCGATGCCGTCCACGCTCACCGGCTGCGGGATGCCGGTCACCTCGAGGAGGGTCGGCAGGACGTCGATGACATGGTGGAACTGGTTGCGGATGCCGCCCGTGTCGGTGATGTGCCCGGGCCAGGAGATCGCCATGCCCTGGCGCGTGCCGCCGAAGAAGGAGGGGATCTGCTTCATCCACTTGAACGGCGTGTCGAAGGCCCAGGACCACGGCACCGCGAAGTGCGGATAGGTCTGGTCGGTGCCCCAGGCGTCGTACCACTTCATCTGGTCCTTGACCGGCAGTTCCACGCCGTTGAACTGCATCACCTCGCTCGGGGTGCCGTTGGGCGAGCCCTCCGCGGAGGCGCCGTTGTCACCCGAGATGTAGATGATGAGCGTGTTGTCGAGCTGGCCCATGTCCTCCACCTTCTGGATCACCCGGCCGATCTCATGATCGGTGTAGGCGAGGTAGGCGGCATAGACGTTGGCCTGGCGGATGAAGAGCTTCTTCTCCTCGTCGTTGAGGCTCTCCCAGCGCTTGAGGAAGCCGTCCGGCCAGGGCGTGAGCTTGGCGTCCTGCGGGATCACGCCGAGCTTCTTCTGGTTGGCGAAGATGGTGTCGCGCAGCGTGTTCCAGCCGCCGTCGAACAGGTGCATCGCCTCGATCTTCTCGATCCACTCCGGCGTCGGATGATGCGGCGCATGGGTGCCGCCCGGCGTGTAGTGGATGAACCAGCGCATGTCCGGATTGAGGTCATGCAGCATGGAGAGCCAGCGGATGGCGTCGTCCGCCTGGGCCGTGGTCAGGTTCCACTTGGGGTTGCCGATATAGGGGTAGATCGGGGTCGTGTCGTTGAACAGGTTCGGCTGCCACTGGCTCGTGTCGCCGCCGACGAAGCCGTAGAAATGCTCGAAGCCCATGCCGGTGGGCCACTGGTCGAACGGGCCGGCCTGGGTGGCCGCCCAGTCGGGCACGTTGTGGTCCTTGCCGTACCACGCGGTGCGGTAGCCGTTGTCCTGCAGGACCCGGGCGATGGTGGCGCTGTCCTTGCCGATGATCGAATTGTAGCCGGGGAAGCCCGTGGACTGCTCGGCGATCACGCCGAAGCCCACCGAATGGTGGTTGCGCCCGGTGAGCAGCGCCGCGCGGGTGGGCGAGCACAGCGAGGCGGAGTGGAAGTTGGTGTAGCGCAGGCCGTTGGCGGCGATGCGGTCCAGCGCCGGCGTCGGGATCACGCCGCCGAAGGTGGAGGGCGCCGCGAAGCCCACGTCATCGGTCATGATGAGCAGGATGTTGGGCGCGCCCTTGGGCGGGACGATGGTGGCCGGCCAATAGGGCTTGGACTGGGTCGCGTTAAGCTGGATCTCGCCGTGGAACGGCTGGGGCGGCGGGGGCAGGTAGCGCCCGTCGACGGTGGTGGTCGCCGTGGGCGAGCCCGGCGTTCCGGTGATCTGCTGCGCCGCCGCCGGGCCGGCGAGACCGGCGCCGAGCGCCAGTGCCGCGCCGGCTGCGGCAAGAGCGGCCAGGCTTCGGCGCAGGACGCGCCCGAACGCCGGCTGATGCGAAGATGTTCTCATTTCCCCCTCCAGGACACGATGCTCGCACGCCTGCGACACCGCAGGCCGGCAGGGCGGGGGTCATGCCCCGCTCGACCGTGCCCCGGTCACCCGCGGCCCGCATCGCCGGCCCGCCGCGACCGGGCGGGCGCCGATCCGGCCCCGGATGTCATTCGTGCGCGGTGATCCGCGGCGTCGCCCTGCCCCCAGGCGCCGCGAGATCCTCCTTGGCGGACGATAACGCCAATGCGACAATGCAACTTGTTTTTCTCTGCCAAAACGGCCTTGAGCTTGGCCTTAAATGATGCCGCAGCGAGAGGCCGGGAAGGGACGCCATGCGCGCCATTCCGCTGATGCGCTTCGGCGTTTTCGAGCCGTTTCTGAGATATGCCGGCGCGGCGGACGAGCGTCTGCTGGTCGAGGCGGAAAAGGTGGGCCTGCCGCTGCAGCAGCTGCGCGACCCCGACATGCTGGTTGCATCCGAGCGCGTCCTGCATCTGGCGGAGATTTTCGCGCGCCGGCTCGGCGCGTCGGACCTCGGCTGGTCGGTGGGGCAGTTCGCCGCGCTCGACGACCTCGGGACCTTCGGCCGGCGGATCCAGCGGGCGCCAAACCTGCGCGTCGCTCTGACCGCCACCGCCAATGAGTTCCACCGCCTTCATTCGGGGGCCCGGCTGGAAGTCGAGGTGACGGAGGGCGCCATCTGGCTGCGGCACCTGCTGCCCGGCCAGGATCAGGCGCGGGTCGATCACGCGCTCCAATATACCCTGCCGCTGCTGCTGAAGCTGGTGCGCCGCTATGCGGGCGAGGACTGGCGCCCGTTGCAGACGCGCCTGCCGGCCAGCGTCGTCGGCCACGTTCCCTCCGCCGCCGCCGAGCGGGAGCGTCTCCTGCCGTCCGATCGCAACGAGGCCTCGGTCGCCATCGATCCCGCGATCCTGACCCGCCCGCTGGGCCTCGGCCCGCGGGTCGGCGTCGCCGATCTGAGCTGGGAGGGCAAGCCGCGGCTCGCCGACGACTTCGTGGGCTCGGTCGAATACGTGATCCTGTCCATGTTCGGCAGCGGCCGGATCACTGCGAGCCGGGTGGCCGAGACGGGCCAGATGAGCCTGCGCTCGTTCCACCGCGGGCTTGCCGCCCATGATGTGTCGTTCGGCGAGGTGCTCGACCGCCTGAAGTTCCAGCAGGCCCACGCGCTCCTCACCACCTCGCCCATGAAGCTCGGCGAGATCGCCGATTTCCTCGGCTATGCCGAGCAGGCCAACTTCAACCACGCCTTCCGGCGCTGGACCGGCTCGTCGCCGGGACGCTATCGCGCGACGGCAGACGCCGCGTCGCCGCCGTAGCTGTGGGCGCCGCGCCCCCGCACGTGGGGCGCGCAGAGCCGGCGGCGGGGTGCATTCAGCGAAAGCTTTGCCGGCAGAAATACAGACCAGGGAAAGAAAAACCCGCTATCCACCTCGGGTGCATAAGTATGTGGCTCGCCAGGGGTGGCCCGGTATGCTAGATTTTATTTGAAATCTGCGGCGGGGGACCTTGCGCGCCAGAGGGGCGGGGCGCCCCTGAGGCGCTGTCTTTCGGCCCCCCTCCCGGAGCCGATGGCGTGCGCAGATCCACGCTGCCGCGCCTGCCGGCGGGCGTGAGCTCAGGTCCCTGACGACGCCGCGGGTTGCCGCCTCCGCGCGGGCGGCCGCGCGACGCCTCGTGTTTCCGCCGATTTCCCCGCGCAACTGAATGGAATGACCGCCATGCCCAGCGTCACCACCCAAGACGGCGTCGAGATCTTCTACAAGGATTGGGGTCCCAAGACGGCGCAGGCCATCATGTTCCATCACGGCTGGCCGCTGAGCGCCGACGACTGGGACGCGCAGATGCTCTTCTTTCTCTCGAAGGGCTATCGCGTCATCGCCCACGACCGGCGCGGCCACGGCCGCTCCACCCAGGTCTCCGACGGCCACGACATGGACCACTACGCCGCCGACGCGGCCGCGGTCGTGCTGCATCTGGAGCTGACCGACGCGATCCATATCGGCCATTCCACCGGCGGCGGCGAGGCCCTGCACTACACGGTGAAATATGGCCAGGGCCGCGTCGCCAAGCTGGTGCTGATCGGCGCGGTGCCGCCGCTGATGGTCAAGACCGAGGCCAATCCCGGCGGCCTGCCCATCGCGGTGTTCGACGGCTTCCGCGCGGCGCTCGCTGCCAACCGGGCGCAATTCTTCCTCGATGTGCCCACCGGCCCCTTCTACGGCTTCAACCGGCCGGGCGCTCAGGCGTCGCAGGGCGTGATCTGGAACTGGTGGCGGCAGGGCATGATGGGCAGCGCCAAGGCCCATTACGAAGGCATCAAGGCCTTCTCCGAGACCGATTTCACCGCCGATCTGAAGGCCTGCGCCGTTCCCACCTTCGTCATGCACGGCGACGACGACCAGATCGTGCCCATCGCCGATTCCGCGCTGCTGTCCATCGAGTTGCTGAAGGCCGGCACGCTGAAGGTCTACGAGGGCTATCCGCACGGCATGTGCACCACCCATCCGGACGCCATCAACGCCGACCTGCTGGCCTTCATCCAGAGCTGAGCGCGGCTCCGGCCGGGCGGCGGGCGGAGTGATGCCTAGAGCTTCACCAGCACCGCCGCCGGGAAGCTCGAAAGCGCGTCGCGCACCTCGATCCGCCCCAGGGTGGCCTGCACGTCGCGCCCGGTGACCACGTCGCGGAAGGTGGCGGAGCGGCTGTCCGGGGGCAGCATCACGCCGGTGTCGCCCCAGCGCACCGCCGGCACCCGCGCCGGCTCGCGCGCGGTGATGGGGCCGGTGCCGACGAGCTGGCTCGCCAGGCGGGTGACGATGACCACCAGGGAATCGGCGCCGTTGCGGCGGCGGAAGGCGACCGCATTCTCCGCGCGCATGCCGTCCACCGCGAGGGGCTCGTAGCTGCCCTGCGCGAACAATGCGGGATTGAGCTTGCGCAGCCGCAGCAGGCGGGCGGTGAGCTGCTGCTTCACCCGTCCGTCCTGCCAGGTCTCCAGGAGCCGGTCCGGGGCGAGCTCGCCGTCGGAGATGCCGATCCTCCCGACGATCCCCGGCCCGTGCTGGAGCACCGGCGATTCCAGGCCGAAGTCCCAGGTCTCGGTGCCCTGGCAGAAGTCCGGCACGCCCGGCACGGTGCATTTGAGGACGAGCTGGGAGAGGCTGTTGACTACCCCCGCCGG
>JAFIHR010000026.1 GCA_017849325.1 Xanthobacter autotrophicus
GCCCCGCCCGCTTTCAGGACCTTCTTTTGATGACCACGCCGAACGACCATTTCATCCTCGCCTTCTCCTGCCCCAACCGGCCGGGCATCGTCGCCGGCGTGTCCACCTTCCTGTTCCAGAAGGGCTGCAACATCCTGGAAGCCCAGCAGTATGACGACCAGGAGAGCGGGCGCTTCTTCATGCGCGTGGTGTTCAACGTGGTGGAGGGCGATGCGGCCATCGGCGAGATCCGCGCCGGGTTTTCCGCTTTGGCGGACAATTTCAAGCTGAACTGGACCATGCGCGGCGTCGCGGAGAAGCGCCGGGTGCTGCTCCTGGTCTCCAAGTTCGACCACTGCCTCGCCGACCTCATCTACCGCTGGCGCATCGGCGAGATCGCCATGGAGATTTCCGGCATCATCGCCAACCATCCGCGCGAGACCTATGCGCATCTCGATTTCGACGGCGTGCCGTTCCACTATCTGCCGGTGACCAAGGCCACCAAGCTGGAGCAGGAAACCGAGATCTGGAAGATCTTCCAGGCCTCCGGCTCGGAGGTGGCGGTGCTCGCGCGCTACATGCAGGTGCTGTCGGACGGGCTGTCGGCCAAGCTCACGGGCAAGTGCATCAACATCCACCACTCCTTCCTGCCCGGCTTCAAGGGGGCGAAGCCCTACCACCAGGCCCATGCGCGCGGCGTGAAGGTGATGGGCGCGACCGCCCATTACGTCACCTCCGACCTCGACGAGGGGCCGATCATCGAGCAGGACGTGGAGCGCATCTCCCACCAGGATTCGCCCGAGGACCTGGTGCGCAAGGGGCGCGACATCGAGCGCCGGGTGCTGGCCCGCGCCCTCGCCTGGCATGTGCAGGACCGGGTGCTGCTCAACGGCAGCCGCACGGTGGTGTTCCGCGACTGATGCGGCCGGGGCGCGGGCTCAGACCTCGGTGAGGCCGTTCCGGAGCCGGTCGAGGAGCTGATAGAGCTGCACTTCCTCGGCCTCGCTGAAATTGACCAGCGAGCCGGAGTAGAAGGCCTCGATGGGCTCCTGCATGGCCTCCCAGGTGCGGTTGCCTTCCTCGGTCAGGCGGATGAGGCGGCTGCGGCCATCCTCGGGATCCTTGATGCGCTCGATCCAGTGCTTGGTCTCGAGCCGGTCGAGCACGGCGGTCAGGTTCTGCCGGCTCAGCATCAGGAACTCGATGAGCTCCTTCACGCTCATGCCCTTCTCATGCACGATGGGCCGGGCGAGCGCCCCCAGCACCGCCCATTGCTGCGTGGTCGCGCCGAAGTCGCCCATGAACCGCACGCCCATCTTGTGCATCAGGTTCGAGCACTGATAGAGCCGCAGGAACAGGCGGTTGGCGATATCGAACTGGACGCGCCCGGCAACACTGTCATTGCGGGACATGATCGTGCTTCCCCTTGTCATGCCGAGTGCGGTGGGGGGTCTCCGAAAGCTCGGTCTGCCGTTGCCCATAACAATCAACACATTGACATATAGGCAGGTGGCGAACTTTGGGCGGCCACCCTTGCGCCAATCCCTGCCATTGCTCTCCCATGGCCCGCCAGACCGCGCCGTGCCGCAGATCGGGGGCATCTGCAGCCTCGGCTGGAACCGGCAACTTTTCTGGGCCCTGGGCGATCATGGAAGGTTTCCGCTTAACACCATACCGCATGTTGCATTGCGATATCCCATCGACATGGCATGCCAAGCGGGGCTGTTCAAGGGCCTCCGTCGCGGGGAATGTTCCATTGCGCATCGAATGGCACACCCGTGCCACAGTCGCGAACCCGGGGGCGCGGGGCGCACCGGGCGGCGGCTAGAGGCGGCGGGCGGTGCGCAGGGGTAGGCCGGCCGCGGCGATGCGGGCGAGCGCCGGGGCGAGGGGCTCGCGGGCCACGGCCATGTGATGGGCGTTGGCGTGTAGCAGCGTCTGCGGATCCTCGACGATGGCCACGTGGCCGGCCCAGAACAAGAGGTCGCCGCGGCGGAACGGACCGTCGAGGGGGATCTCCTCGCCGAGCGCCGCCTCCTGCATGTCGCTGTCGCGCGGCGATCTGGTTCCCGTCGCCATGAGCGCCGTCTGCGTGAGGCCTGAGCAGTCGAGGCCGAGGCTGGAGCGCCCGCCCCAGAGATACGGAACGCCGAGGAAGCGCGTCGCCACGGTGACGAAATCCTCCGTCTCCACCTCCTCCAGCGGGGTGAGGTGACCGGCATGGAGGAAGCCCTCGGCCGTGACGGCGAACCTGTCGCGCAGCTCGCGCACCGCCACCGGGCTCGCGAAGCTCAGTGCCTTCACCGGCGGCAGCTTGATGTCCGGCCCGGGGAAGATGAAGGTGCGCAGCGCGCGCACCTTGTGGGTGGCCGGCGCGCTCTCGGGGGCGAGCGCCTCGCTCGGCATGTAGCCCACATAGCCGTCGCGCTCGAGCTGGACCCAGGACCAGCCCTCCCCGTCATCCTCGAATACCCGCGCGCGCTCGCCATAGAGCGCCTCGGTATCGAGGCTCGCCGCGCCGGAGGGCGTGCGCTTCAGGGGCGCGGTGGGCTCGATGACGCGGCGCCATTCCCCCTCCACATAGCGCGCCGCCTCAACCTCGCCCTTGAGA
>JAFIHR010000205.1 GCA_017849325.1 Xanthobacter autotrophicus
ATCAAGCGCGGCAACGACCGCTGGTTCTTCGACGCGCGCATCCCCCTCGCCCTGCAGCACGGCGAGAAGGACTATGCCGACCGCAAGATCGACCGCGGCCACATGGTGCGCCGGGAGGACCCCAATTGGGGGCCGGACGCCCGGCAGGCCAATTTCGACACCTTCCACTATGTCAACAGCGCGCCGCAGCACTCCGACCTCAACCAGGGCAAGACGCTATGGCAGGGGCTCGAGAACTACATCCTCGACAGCGCGCGGACCTTCGGCTTCAAGGCCTGCGTCTTCACCGGGCCGGTGTTCGGCGAGGAGGATCCCGACGTGGGCGGCATCATCACGCCGCTCGAATTCTGGAAGGTGGTGGCGATGGTCGACGCCGGAAACGAGCGCCTCCACGCCACCGCCTACCTGCTGAGCCAGGGCGAGCTGATCCGCAAGCTGCTGGAGGAGCGCGGGCGTTCGGAGGCCCGCGAGGGCGGCCTGTTGCTCGGCCCCTACCGGACCTTCCAGATCATGGTGAAGGATCTCGGGGCGGCCCTGAACTACAACTTCGGGCCGCTGGTCGATGCCGACCCGCTGGCGCACCGCGGCGAGATCACCGAGGCGATCCGGCTCGGCCAGCCGGTCGTCTTCGAGCTGACCAGCGAGGCGGATCTGGTGCTCTGACGCCAGCCGAGCCGGGCCGCTCCGACGGCCCGGCGTCCCGGCGGCGGCCTGCGTTTAGAGCCATCGCCCCCGTGCTTTTCCGACGGCCCGGCGGGGCGCCCGGCATCGGGGCGAGGTTGCCAAGCGCCCGCTGCGCAGGCATGGGGATCGCAACGCACCGCAAAAACGGCGAACTGCGGCCTATAATGGCTGCGTGATCCACCACCCCCAGCCCAAGCAGCCGCCAGCCCAAGACCCCATGCCCGCTTCGCAGACCCCCGCGTTTTCCATCGCCCCCATGATGGACTGGACCGACCGGCATTGCCGCGCCTTCCATCGGCTCTTCTCCCGCCGGGCGCTGCTCTATACGGAGATGGTCACGGCGCCGGCGGTGCTGCATGGCGACCGCGCGCGCCTGCTCGGTTTCTCGGAGGCGGAGCATCCGGTGGCGGTGCAGCTCGGCGGCAGCGATCCGGTCCAGCTCGCGGCGGCGGCACGGATCTGCGCCGATTTCGGCTATGACGAGATCAACCTCAACGTGGGCTGCCCCTCGGACAAGGTGCAGGGCGGCAATTTCGGCGCCTGCCTCATGCGCGAGCCGGAGCTGGTGGGCGAGTGCGTGGCCGCCATCGCGGCCGCCACCCCCCTGCCCGTCACCGTCAAATGCCGCATCGGGGTGGACGAGCAGGACCCGGAGCAGGCCCTCGACGCCCTCGCCGACGCGGTGCTCAAGTCCGGCGCCGCCGGCCTCATCGTCCACGCCCGCAAGGCCTGGCTGAAGGGCCTTTCGCCGCGCGAGAATCGCGACGTGCCGCCGCTCGACTATGAGCGCGTGCGCCGCCTCAAGGCCCGCCTGCCCCACGTGCCGGTGGTGCTCAACGGCGGCCTCGCCAATGTGCGCGCCGGCCTTGCCGAGCTCGGCACCCTCGACGGCATGATGATCGGCCGCGCCGCCTATCAGGATCCCGAGCTGCTGTTCGAGGTGGACCCGCTGCTCTACGGCGAGCCGGCGCCGCTGGCCGATTCCTTCGCCGTGGTGGAAGCGTTCGAGCCCTATGTGGCGGCCCATGTGGAGGCCGGCGGACGCCTGTCCGACATCACCCGCCACATGCTGGGACTGTTCGGCGGGCGGCGCGGCTCGCGCATCTACCGGCGGCGCCTCTCCACCGAGGCGATCCGTCCCGGCGCCGGCCTCGAGGTGCTGCGTGGCGCCGTGGACGAGGTGCGCCGGCGCGCCTCCGCCTCCAGGGCGGCCTGAAGCTCCTTCCCGCGCGCAGTGCGGGGCGAATGGCGGCCGCTCCGGTGGCGCCCGGCGCCCATGGACAGGGCCGCGCTTTCGGCGCATGGAGTGCAGGGGCCGGTCCGGCCCTTCCCCGCCACGGCGACGCGAGGTGCGGCGGCCAGCAAGGCCGCGGCCGGCACCGGCGCGCCGATCCCGCGCACCCGAAGAGGCCCCATGCTCGACGCCGCGCCCTGGAGTGAAATCGTCTACCTCATCCTCGCGCTCATCGCCGGCGGCGTGCTCTCCGGCCTGCTCGCCGGCACGTTCGGGGTCGGCGGCGGCGGGGTCGTGGTGCCGGTGCTCTACGAGGTGTTCCGCTTCCTCGGCGTGGACGAGAGCGTGCGCATGCACCTGTGCGTGGGCACCTCGCTCGCCATCATCGTCCCCACCTCGATCCTGTCCTACCGGGCCCACAAGGCCTCGGGCGCGGTGCTGCCGGGCGTGCTGAGGACCTGGAGCCTGCCGGCCATCGGCGGCATCATCACCGGCAGCGCCATCGCGGCGGTGGTGGCGGGATGGGTGCTGCAGGCGGTGTTCGTGGTCATCGTCGCCCTGCTCGGCACCAAGAACCTGGTGGGCCGCAACGACCTGCGCCTCGCCCAATCCCTTCCCGGCCGCGGCGTGCTGGGCGTCTACGGCTATTTCATCGGCCTGATCTCGTCGCTGGTGGGCATCGCCGGCGGCGGGCTCGCCACCAATGTG
>JAFIHR010000206.1 GCA_017849325.1 Xanthobacter autotrophicus
ACCGGCCTTGGCGCGCTCGTAGGACTGGATATCGATGGCCCCGGTCGCGGCGGCGCGCCATTTGGCGAGGAACAGATCGTAATCGAGGTAATAGGTCCAGTCGCCGAGCATCTGGAAGCGCGCGTCGCGCAGCACCGCCGCGACGAAATCCTCGAACGGGATGGTGAGGCCGCTCTTCAGCAGCTCGTTGTAGAGGGAAATCGCGTAGGCGGCCGGCTCGCGCAGGAAGAGGATGTAGGTGGGCTCCCAGCCGGCGGCGCGGATCTTCTCCTCGAAGGTGCGCAGATGCTCGGGATATTCAACCAGATACTCCAGATCCTCCGAGGAGATCACGGCGCGGGGCGTGCGGATTCCCTTCAGCTCCCGGGCAAGGTCGTCCAGCGTGCCGTACTTCTCGCGGGCGCGCGCGTCGCCGCGCATCAGCCAGCCGATATTGTGATGGCCGCACAGCCCTTTGGTGGGGCAGCCGGTCTTGGGAACGGTGGTGCCGGCGCGCTTCAGCCGCGCGGCGACGCGATAGAGCAGGGCCTGGATCGAGGTGGTCCCGGTCTTGTGCGTGCCGATGTGGACGAAAAGCTGCCGTGTCAACGCGAGCGCCCCCGAATGCGGCCCCGGATGAGGCGTGGCGGCCTTGTATCAGAGCCGTTCCCGCGGGGCAAAACGCGGCCGGGGCAGGGCTCAGCCCACGGCGACCAGCACCGCGCCGGCAGTGATGAGGACGATGCCGAGGGAGGCGATCGCCGACAGCCGCTCGCCGAGGAAGACGATGCCGAACACCGCCACCAGCACCACGCTCAGCTTGTCCACTGGGGCGACGCGGGCCGCATCGCCGAGCTTCAGGGCGCGGAAGTAGCACAGCCACGAGGCCCCCGTGGCGAGGCCCGACAGGATCAGGAACAGCCAGGTGCGTCCCGGAATGGTGGCCGGCGCCCGCCACGCCCCGCCGGCCCACACCATGCCGGCGAGGAAGGCGAGGATGACGAGGGTGCGCAGCAGGGTCGCAAGGTCGGAGGGAATCTGCGCCACCCCGACCTTGGCGAAGATGGCGGTGAGCGCCGCGAAGGCCGCCGAGAGCAGGGCCCAGATGAGCCAGGAATTCGTCATGTGCCCCTACTGGACGGCGATGGCACGGCGCGCGTGCCGGGTGGAGCGGGGAAAGCGGGGTCCGCGGCCCGGAGGACCTTATCCCTGCCGCGCCTGCGTGACTATGATGCCGACTCGCCCGGCCCGTTCGCACGAAGTGTCCCATGCCTGATCCCGGATTCGTCCATCTCCACGTGCATTCCTCCTTCTCGCTGCTGGAGGGGGCGCTCACGATCGGCAAGCTGGCCGATCTCGCCAAGGCCGACGCCCAGCCGGCGCTGGCGCTGACAGATACGGGCAACCTGTTCGGCGCGCTGGAGTTTTCCGAGAAGATGGCGGGCGCCGGCATCCAGCCCATCGCCGGCTGCGCCCTCGCCCTTGACCTGCCGGAGCCGCAGGGGCCGCGCGGGGTGCATCGTCCGCCCAAGCCCCGCCTCGTGCTCCTCGCCCAGAACGAGGCCGGATGGCGCAACCTCATGGCGCTGGTCTCGCGCTCCTTCCTGGAGACCGCCAGCGAGGACGAGCCGCGCATCCTCATGGACTGGCTCGCCGAGGCCAATGCCGGGCTCATCGCCTTGACCGGCGGCCCCTCCGGCCCCATCGACCAGGTGCTGGCCGGCGGCCACGCCGACATGGCGGCGGAGCGGCTCGACCGCCTCGCCACCCTGTTCGGCGACCGGCTCTATGTGGAGGTGCAGCGCCACGGCGCCGATGTGGAGCGCGTCGCCGAGCCGGCCCTGATCGACCTCGCCTATGCCAAGGGGCTGCCGCTGGTGGCCACCAACGAGCCCTTCTTCGCCGCGCGATCCGACTATGAGGCCCACGACGCCCTCGTCTGCATCGCCGAAGGCCGGCTGCTGGCCGAGGGCGACCGGCGTCGCCTCACCGCCGAGCACCGCTTCAAGACCCGCGCCGAGATGCTGGAGCTGTTCGCGGACCTGCCGGAGGCCTCTGCCAATACGGTGGAGATCGCCCGGCGCTGCGCCTACCGGGTGCGCACCGCGAAGCCCATCCTGCCGCGCTTCACCTCGGCCGACGACAGCGCCGGCGACCAGCTTGCCGAGGAGGCGGCCGAGCTGGAGCGGCAGGCCCGCGAGGGCCTCGCGGAGCGTCTTGAAAAGCACGGCCCGGCGCCGGGGCTGGAGCTGGCCGCGTATGAGGAGCGGCTCGCCTACGAGCTGTCCGTCATCACCAAGATGAAGTTCCCCGGCTACTTCCTCATCGTGTCGGACTTCATCAAATGGGCGAAGGCCCACGGCATTCCGGTGGGGCCGGGGCGCGGCTCGGGCGCCGGCTCTCTGGTGGCCTATTCGCTGCAGATCACCGACCTCGACCCGCTGCGCTTCCAGCTCCTGTTCGAGCGCTTCCTCAACCCCGACCGCGTGTCCATGCCCGACTTCGACGTGGACTTCTGCCAGGAGCGCCGCGACGAGGTGATCCATTATGTGCAGGAGCGCTACGGCCGCTCCCAGGTGGCGCAGATCATCACCTTCGGCACCCTGCAGGCGCGCGGCGTGCTGCGCGACGTGGGCCGGGTGCTGGAGATGCCCTACGGCCAGGTGGACAAGCTCTGCAAGCTGGTGCCGCAGAACCCCGCCCATCCGGTGACGCTGAAGCAGGCCATCGAGGACGAGCCGCGCCTCCAGGCCGCCCGCGACCAGGAGGAGGTGGTGGGCCGCGCCTTCGACATCGCGGTGAGGCTGGAGGGGCTCAACCGCCACGCCTCCACCCATGCGGCGGGCATCGTGATCGGCGACCGCCAGCTCCACGAGCTGGTGCCGCTCTATCGCGATCCCAAGTCCGACATGCCGGTCACCCAGTACAACATGAAATGGGTGGAGCAGGCGGGCCTGGTGAAGTTCGACTTCCTCGGCCTCAAGACCCTGACCGTCATCGACAAGGCGGTGAAGCTGATCCACCAGCGCGGCATCGACCTCGACATCTCGCAGATCCCGCTGGATGACGAGAAGACCTACGCCATGCTGGCCAAGGGCGAGACGGTGGGCGTGTTCCAGGTGGAAAGCGCGGGCATGCGCCGGGCGCTGGTGGACATGAAGGCCGACCGCATCGAGGACATCGTGGCGCTGGTGGCGCTCTACCGGCCGGGGCCCATGGCCAACATCCCGGTCTATTGCGACTGCAAGCACGAGCGCGCCAAGCCGGACTATCTCCACCCCATGCTGGAGCCGTACCTGAAGGAGACCTTCGGCGTCATCATCTACCAGGAGCAGGTGATGCAGATCGCCCAGGCCATGGC
>JAFIHR010000207.1 GCA_017849325.1 Xanthobacter autotrophicus
GCGCCAGACTTTGCCGGCCGCCGACCGTGGCGCGGCGATCGCCGTTCCGGCGCGCGGCCGCCGCCGTGCTCAGGGAGCGTCGTTTTCCGGCCTGGAGCCGGTCAGCCGTTCGGCGGCATCGCAGAGCCCTTCCAGCACGGAAAGGCGCTGCGCGGCCGATGCCTGCGGCACCGCGGCGCACAGGGCGTCCACCAGGAACACATCGACGAGGGCACGCTCGGCGAGGCCCGCCGGAGCGCGCTCCAGATAGCCCGCCAGCAGGGTCCGCTCGGCGCGGGCACGGAATTGGGCGATCAGGGCGGCGCGGCGCAGCGGCTCGCTCGCCGCCGCGGTCTCGCAGGGATCGAGCGCCACCAGCGCCGCTGCCCGGCGCACCGAGACGAGCGCATCCGCCACGTCCCGCCAGGGCGTGGTCCTGGCCGAACGGCCGGGACGGGCGCCGGAAAACCCGACGATGAACACGTCGTCGGCCGCCACCAGCACCTGGTCGAGCCCGAAATCCCCATGGATGCGCAGCGCCAGGGAGCCGGCCGCCCGCTCCCCCACTTGCACCAGGCGGCGCGAAAGATCGGGCGCGATGTGCCCGAGGCGCTCGACGGCGTCGGCCGCCTCGGGCGGACAGAGGGCCTGCTCCTCGCCGAGCCGGGCAAGGGCCGCCGAGAGGCGGGCGGCGGCCGTCTCGCCCCAGCGGCGGGCGCCGGCGGCCTCCATTTCCTGCGGAGCGAAGGCCGGATCGTCCGATGCCTCCGCCAGCACGCCGTGCATTTCGGCAAGCCGCCGGCCGATGCTGCGCATGAGGGGGATGAGCCCGCTCGTTTCCTCGGTGAAGCGGTGTTCGCCGTCGTCGGGAACGCTGGCGGCGGCGTCGAGGGCGCGCCGCAGCTGGTTGGCGGTCCAGGCGAGCGCGTCGCCCTGGTTGCGCACCGCGGCGAACATCAGCACCAGCGGCGCGCGGGTGCCGTCGCCGGCCACGTGGGTGACTTCCCCCAGCAGCGGCGGGGTGAAGGCGAAGCCCTTAGCGGTGAGGTGGCGCGCCATCTCGGCCTCCCCCGACCGCCTCGGGGCGATGTGGCGGAACACCTTGAGCACGACCTCGTCGGTCATCGCCAGGAGGGTGCCGGGCTGGCGGGTGTCGCGGGTCTCCATGGGGGCATGATCGCTCACCGAGACCGCCGCCAGCCGGGCGGTGGGCGAGAACCGCACCTCGGCGCCGTCGGGCAAAGCGATGGTGCGCCCGTCGCTCAGGGCATCGAGCATGGCACGGGGCAGGCCGTCGAGGCAGGCGGCGTCGGTGAGATAGCCCACGCGCCGGCCGCGGCGCACCCGCGTCAGGGCGAGCTGGAGGGCGACCGGGGGCGGGTTCTCGTCCTCATGGACGAGGCACAGGGGCATGAGGAAGCGCTCGTGGCTGCCCTCCGGCTCGCCCGCCATCCACGCCTCGATCTCCGCCAGCGCCACCTCCCGCCGGGTGCCCGGCAGCGGCATCACCCAGCCGAGGCGGACCCGCTCGGGCACCTCGTTCACCCCCGGAAACCAGCGGCGCCGCGCGAGATAGGCGGGCAGGGCCTCGGTTTCGATCTGCGCCCGGTGCCGCTCGGAAAGGGCATCCATCAGGCCGTCGCGGATCACCAGCGTGGCGAAGTCCGGCAGCATCTCCGGCGGGGCTTCGTGCCAGTCGGGCTTGGCGGCGTGGCGGGACAGGCGGAAGGCATAGAAGCCGAAGGGCGGAAGCGTCAGCACGTAGGGGGCCCGGCCCACCGGCGGAAAGGCGGTGCCGCCGAGGAGATCCACCGGCACGGCGTGCTCGAACTCGCCAAGGGACAGTTCCACCGCCTGCAGGGTATGGGCGAGGTTGGCGACGCACAGCAGCGTCTCGCCCTCGTGGGCACGCAGATAGGCGAGGATCCGCCGGTTGCCCGGGAACAGGAGCTGGAAGCTGCCCCGCCCGAACGCCGGATGCTGGCGCCGCATGGCGAGCATGCGCCGGGTCCAGTTGAGCAGGGAATGGGCGTCGCGGAGCTGGGCTTCCACATTGAGCGCGGCGAAGCCGTAGAGCGGGTCCTGGATCACCGGCAGGACGAGGCTCTGCGGATCGGCCTTGGAGAAGCCGCCGTTGCGGTCGGGCGACCACTGCATCGGGGTGCGCACGCCGTCGCGGTCGCCGAGATGGATGTTGTCGCCCATGCCGATCTCGTCGCCGTAATAGATCACGGGCGTGCCGGGCAGGGTGAGCAGCAGCGCGTTCATCAGCTCGATGCGCCGGCGGTCGCGCTCCAGGAGCGGGGCGAGGCGGCGGCGGATGCCGAGGTTGATGCGCGCCCGCCGGTCCGCCGCATAGACGTTCCACAGATAGTCGCGCTCCGCGTCGGTGACCGTCTCCAGGGTCAGTTCGTCGTGGTTGCGCAGGAAGATGGCCCACTGGCAGGTCTCCGGAATCTCCGGGGTCTGGCGCAGGATGTCGGTGATGGGGAAGCGGTCTTCCCGGGCGATGGCCATGTACATGCGCGGCATCAGCGGGAAGTTGAACGCCATGTGACATTCGTCGGCATGGGCGCCGAAATACTGCTGGGTATCCTCCGGCCAGAGGTTGGCCTCGGCGAGGAACATGCGGCCGGTGTAATGGGCATCGAGCTGGGCGCGGATCTTGCGCAGCACCTCGTGGGTCTCGGGCAGGTTGGCGCAGTCGGTGCCCTCGCGCTCAACCAGATAGGGCACCGCGTCGAGCCTCAGGCCGTCGACCCCGATGTCGAGCCAGAAGCGCATGACCTTGAGCACCCGCTCCAGCACCTCGGGGTTGTCGAAATTGAGATCCGGCTGGTGGGAATAGAAGCGGTGCCAGAAGAACTGGCCGGCCACCTCGTCCCAGGTCCAGTTGGACTTCTCCACGTCGCAGAAGACGATGGGCACGCCCGGATAGCCCTTGTCGTCGTCGGCCCACACATAGAGGTTCCGCTCGGGGCTGCCCTTGGGGGCGTGGCGCGCCGCCTGGAACCAGGGGTGCTGGTCCGAGGTGTGGTTGATCACCAGCTCGGTGATGACGCGCAGGCCGCGCCGGTGGGCTTCCTCGATGAAGCGCCGCGCCTCCTCCATGGTGCCGTAATCGGGGGACACGCCCTCGTAGAGAGCGATGTCGTAGCCGTCGTCGCGCCGCGGCGAGGGATAGAAAGGCAGAAGCCAGATGGCCGTGGCGCCGAGATCGGCGATGTAGTCCAGCTTCTCCATCAGCCCGCGGAAGTCGCCGATGCCGTCATCATTGGCATCGAAGAACGACTTCACGTGGAGCTGGTAGATGATGGCGTCCTTGTACCAGAGCGGGTCGTCGCCGGCGGTCACGGGATCGGCCATGGGTGGGGCAGCCTCGGCAGTTTAGCGGGTGGAACGGGCGCGGACGACGGTTCGGCCGTTGAAGATCTTGTTGTCTGGGCAGACATTTCGGGCAGGGTAGCGGGCGGATATCCGGGCGGTGGTCGAGGTCCGGCCTCGCGGCGGCGCCGCCGACCGAGCCTTGGCGCACCCTGCCGCGCGAACGAGGAACGATCATGGCGAACCCGGCAAAATCGTGCGCGGACACGGTGGCGGCCACGGCGTGGTGGCGCACCGGGATCATCTACCAGATCTATCCGCGCTCCTTCCAGGACAGCAACGGCGACGGCGTCGGCGACCTGCCGGGGATCATCACCCGGCTCGACTATCTCGCCGCCCTCGGCATCGACGCCATCTGGCTGTCGCCGGTCTATCCCTCGCCCATGGCGGACTTCGGCTACGACATCAGCGATCATACCGACGTCCACCCCCTGTTCGGAACCCTCGCGGACCTCGACCGGCTGATCGCCTGCGCCCATGGCCGGGGCCTGAAGGTGATCCTCGATTTCGTGCCCAACCACACCTCGCACGAGCACCCCTGGTTCCTGAACGCGCGCAGCGCGCGCACCAGCGCCAGGCGTGACTGGTACATCTGGCGGGACCCGGCGCCCGGCGGCGGGCCGCCCAACAACTGGCTCTCCGAGTTCGGTGGCAGCGCCTGGACCTTCGATGCGGCCACCGGCCAGTGTTACCACCACGCCTTCCTCAAGGAGCAGCCCGACCTCAACTGGCGCAATCCGGAGGTGGTCGCGGCGATGCATGCGATCATGGAATTCTGGTTCCGGCGCGGCGTGGACGGGCTGCGCGTCGATGCCGTGTTCCACGTGATGAAGGATGCGGACTTCCGCGACAATCCTGTCAATCCGGCGTTCCACGAGGGGATGGATCCCTACCACCGGCTCCTGCCCGTCCACAGCGCCGACACCGCCGAGGTGCAGATCGTCGTCGCGGGCCTGCGGCAGGTGGCGAAGCGGTTCGGCGACCGCCTGCTCATCGGCGAGGCCTACCTGCCGTTCGACCGGCTGGCCGCCTATTTCGGCCGTGCCGGGGACGGGGTGCAGCTGCCGTTCAACTTCGCCCTTATCGGCGCGCCCTGGCGGGCGGAGGCGATCGCCGGCCTCATCACCGCCTATGAGGCGAGCCTGCCCAAGGGCGCGTGGCCCAACTGGGTGCTCTCCAACCACGACCGGCCGCGCATCGCCGGACGGGTGGGACCGGACCAGGCGCGGGTGGCGGCCATGCTGCTCCTCACCCTGCGGGGCACGCCGACGCTCTATTACGGCGACGAGCTCGGCATGGCGCAGGTGACCGTTCCGCGCGACCGCATCCATGACCCCTACGAGAAGAACGTTCCCGGCCTTGGGCTCGGCCGCGACGGCGCGCGCACCCCCATGCAGTGGGACGGCAGCCGCTTCGCCGGCTTCTCCACCGTGGAGCCCTGGCTGCCCCTCGCCGACGACGCCACCGAGGTGAACGTGAAGGCGGAAAAGGGCGAGGCCTCCTCCATGCTCACCCTGACGCGCCGCCTCATCGACCTGCGCCGGCGGCATGGGGCGCTGAACGCCGGCGATTACGGCCCCATCCTTGCGGAAGGCAATTTGCTGCTGTTCGTGCGCGAGGGGCCGGGCGAGACCCTGCTGGTGGCGCTCAATTTCGGCGACGAGCCGCTGTCGGCGGCGCTGCCGGGGGCGAGCGGGCGGGGCGAGATCCTGCTCTCCACCTGTTGCGACCGCGAGGGCGAGGCGGTGCACGGGCTGCTCCCGCTGCGGCCCAACGAGGGCGTCGTGGTGGCCGCCGGCACCTGACCTGCGCCCGACCTGCGCCGTCGCGCCGGAGGCCGACCGGAGGCTGCACAGGCGTTGCGCTGCAATGGCGCGTGCTGTGCCCGACCGGCGCGTCGCGCCCGCCGCACGGCCCTTTGGTCTTGACCGGGGCGCCGCCATGCCGCCGAATGCGGTCTCGGCCGGAGGAGGCGATCGCAGAATCGCGCCCGGCTGCGGGAGAGGGGTCGGCCGGATGGCGCGGCTCCGGCGGAGGCCCCATGAACACCCACCCGACCGACACCCACCCGACCGACACCCACCCGATCAACACTCAGCCGGTCGGCACGCTCCCGGAGCGCGAGCACCCCGAGCCCTTCACCGAGGAGGAGCGCGCGGCGGTCTACCGCTGCATCGCCGAGCGCCGTGACGTCAGGCGGAACTTCCTGCC
>JAFIHR010000208.1 GCA_017849325.1 Xanthobacter autotrophicus
CGGCGCGCATCACAAAAGAGTGGACCGCCCGCCCCCGTTTGCGCTTGATCCGCCACCTATACCTAGCGGAAGATAGGATCGCCTGCGCGCCTCCCTGCCCGTCTGCGGACCGAAGGGGAATGCTCCGCGCGCATCCGGCACGCGCCGACGCGCCATGGCCCGAAATTCGGGGCCGGTGCGGCCAAAGCAGCGGTTGCCAGAGCGGTACGACGCTATATATAAAAACTACATCACGCTTGATCCGCTTTCATCGGAGCGATTGCCATGTCCGTCTTTGCCCTGCCGCGCCGCGGCCTCCTGCTCGGCCTCCTTCTCGCCGCCCTGCCCGTGGCGGCGCACGCCGAAGGCCCGGCGGCCGCCACCACCGCTGCGGCCGATACGACGGTCACGGCCTTCGCCGCCGCCAGCCTCACCAACGCCATCGAGGATATCTCCAAGGCTTACGCCGCCACCGGCAAGCCCGCGCCGAAGCTGTCGTTCGCCGCCTCCTCGACCCTCGCCAAGCAGGTCGAGGCCGGCGCGCCGGTGAACATCTTCGCCTCGGCGGACCAGAAGTGGATGGACTATCTGGTCTCCAAGGACCTCGTGGTCACCGACACCCGCGTCACCCCCATCGGCAACGAGCTGGTGCTGGTGGCGCCGGCGGACAGCGCCAAGCCGGTGGAAATCACCAAGTCCCTCGACCTGCTGAAGCTGCTCGGCCCCGACGGCAAGATCGCCACCGGCCTCACCGACAGCGTGCCGGTGGGCATCTATGCCAAGACCGCCCTCACCAACCTCGGCATGTGGGATAGCGTGCGCGAACGCATCGTCGGCGCCGAGAGCGTGCGCGCCGCGCTCGCGCTGGTCGAGCGCGGCGAGGTGCCGCTCGGCATCGTCTACGCCACCGATGCCGCCATCACCCCGAAGGTGAAGGTGGTCGGCGTGTTCCCGGCCGACACCCATCCCCCGGTGGAATATCCCTTCGCCCTGCTCAAGGGCCACGACAGCGCCGAGGCCAAGGCCTTCTTCAAGTTCCTGGTCGGCCCGGAGGCGAAGGAGATCTACAAGAAGTACGGCTTCAGCGTGAAGTGAACGAAGGACAGGCGGCCCCCGGGCTGCCTGTCACCTTTCGGGGCCGGACGGTTGGGGATTTTCACAGGTCCCGCCCTGCTGCTAGTCTTCTGAACGATTGCCGAGCGAGCCTTTCTGCCCATGTGGAGTTTCCTGACGCCGGAGGAGTGGATCGCCGTCCACCTCAGCCTGGAGGTCGCCTTCTGGGCCACGATCTGGAGCCTGCCGCCCGCGATTCTCGTGGGCTGGCTGCTCGCACGGATGAACTTCCCCGGAAAAGGCCTGTTCGACGGCATCGTCCAGCTGCCCCTGGTTCTGCCCAAGGTCGTGGTGGGCTACCTGCTGCTGGTGGCCCTCGGCACGCGCGGCTTCCTCGGCCAGTATCTCTATGAGTGGTTCGGCATCCGGCTCATCTTCACCACGGCGGGCGCCACGGTGGCCGCGGCGGTGGTGAGCTTCCCCCTGACGGTCAATGCCATCCGCCTCGCCGTCGACAGCGTCGACCAGGGCCTCGAGACCGCCGCCCGGACCCTCGGCGCCGGCCGGCTCGATGCCTTCTTCACCGTCACCCTGCCGCTGATGCTGCCGGGCGTGCTGTCCGGCGCGCTGATCGCGCTGGCCTCGGCGCTGGGCGAGTTCGGCGCCACCATCACCTTCGTCTCCAACGTGGAGGGCGAGACGCGGACCATTCCGCTCGCCATCTACAACGCCACCCAGATGGTGGGCGGCGACGCCAGCGCGGCGCGCCTGACCCTCGTCTCGGTGGTCCTGGCGCTCGGCGCCCTCCTGCTTGCCGATCTGGCCGACCGCCGCCTCAAGATCGCCCTGGGGCGCGTATGATCGACATCGACGTCCAGCTCGCGCGGTCCACCGGCTTCACCCTCGATGCCACCTTCTCGGCCCCCGACCAGGGGGTGACCGCCCTCTTCGGGCGCTCGGGCTGCGGCAAGACCACCATCATCCAGATCGTCGCCGGCTCGGTGCGCCCCGATTCCGGCCGGGTGCAGGTGGGCGACGTGGTGTTCTTCGACGCGAAGAAGGGCATCAACCTGCCCATCGAGAAGCGCCACGTGGGCTATGTGTTCCAGGATTCGCGGCTGTTCCCCCATATGTCGGTGGAGAGCAACCTGCGCTACGGCGAGCGCCGCTCCCGCGGGGAGCGCAGCATCGCCTTTGAGGCGGTGATCGAGATGCTCGGCATCGGCCACCTGCTGCGCCGCCGGCCCCATACCCTGTCGGGGGGCGAGAAGCAGCGCGTGGCGATCGGCCGGGCGCTGCTCTCCCAGCCCCGCCTGCTGCTGATGGACGAGCCCCTCGCCTCCCTCGACGAGATGCGCAAGGGTGAGATCCTGCCTTACCTGGAGCTGCTGCGCGATTCGCTGGGCATTCCCATCCTCTACGTGAGCCACTCCATCGAGGAGGTGATGCGCCTCGCGGATATGGTGGTGGCGATGAAATCGGGCGCGGTGCTGGCCTCCGGCCCGCTCGCCCCGGTCCTGTCGCGGCCCGACGTGGCGCCGGTGCTGGGGCGGTTCGACGTGGGCACCATCTTCGAATGCGTGGTGACGGCCCACGACGAGCCCCATTCCCTGTCGGTGCTCAGCTTCGACGACAGCAGGATCTACGTGCCCCAGGTGGATGCCCCGGTGGGCGCGCGGGTGCGGGCCCGGGTGCGCTCGCGCGACGTGTCCATCAGCCTCGCCCACCCGTGCGACACCTCGGTCACCAACTCCATCCTCGGCAAGGTGAAGACCATCACTCCGGAGGAAGGTCCCTATGTGACGGTGGAGATCGCCCTGCGGCACGGCGCGCTGAACTCGCTGGTGACCTCGGAGAGCGTCGAGCGCCTGCGCCTGGCGCCCGGCATGGAGGTGTGGGCCATGATCAAGGCGGTGGCGGTGGACAGCCGCTCGCGCGATTTCGACGGACCGGGCAGCCGGCCGCCGGGCCGGGAGGCGCCCAAGGCGGCCTCGATGGCCGCCGCGATCACGCGCAACTGGCCGGCTGTCGGCTGAGCGCGGGCAGCGGACAGCTTAGCAGGATGGGCGCAGCGCCTCCCCCGCGTGCTCCGGCGGCCTCGGCCGGGCGCCTTCAGGCCCGCTTGGAATCGCCCGCGCGCGCCGCCTCGGCCTTATGCGGCACGTAATCGCAGGCCAGCGAGGCCGCGAGTTCCTGGGAGACATCGCGCGACGCCTGCGCCGTCTGCCGCTCCATGTCGCGATAGAGGGTGATGAGGCGCTCGCCGAACGGGGTGAGCTTCGTTCCCGCGCCGCGCCGGCCGGGATAGGTGATGACGACCTTCTGCTCGAACATGCGGTCGAGCTCGTCCATCAGCAGCCACGCCCGGCGATAGCTCATGCCGATGGCCTTGGCGGCGGAAAGAATGGATCCGTGCTCGCGCACCGCCTCCAGCAGCTTGATCTTTCCCGGCCCGAGCCGGCGTCCATCGGGGAAATCGAGGCGCAGGAACAGGCGGGTGGAGACTTCCTCGGTCACGGCAGATCCTCTCAGACGACGCACATTAACCCATCTGAGATAAGATCGCCCCCGCACTATGCAAAAATTACGACGGCAAGGGATTTCCCGGGAG